>CAZDUU010000001.1:0-14448 GCA_964508675.1 uncultured Bacteroidales bacterium
AAGCAAAGTGCTTCCAATCTGACCTGTCCCGGAACAAGTCGGACAGGTTTCAACTGTTACAATGTTGAGTTCCGGCCTTACGCGCTGACGTGTGATTTGCATCAGACCGAATTTGCTTACAGGTAGAATATTGTGTTTAGCCCGATCTTTATCCATCAGGCTTTTCATGCGTTCGTACAACAACTTCTTGTTTTCAGCTTTGTACATATCAATAAAGTCGATAACGATTATGCCGCCAATATCCCGAAGCCTTAATTGGCGTGAAATTTCTTCTGCAGCAATCAGGTTTACCTCCAACGCATTTTGTTCCTGATCATTCTCGTTTATCTGGCGATGGCCACTGTTTACATCAATTACGTGCAATGCTTCGGTATGTTCAATAATTAGATAAATACCGGATTTAAGCGTTACAGTTTTTCCAAAAAGCGACTTAATTTGTTTATTGATACCAAATTGTTCGAAAAGCGGAATGTTACTCTGGTAGTGCTTAATCAGTTTTTCCTTCTCAGGCTCAATGGATTGAACAAATGAGCGCATGGTATTTGCAATTTGCTTTTCGTTTACATAGATATTGGCAAACGATTCGTTAAGCATATCGCGGATAATAGCGTTGGTGCGCTCTAATTCTCCTAAAATCAGTACCGGGGGTTTTAACTGGAATAGGTTCTTAAAAGCATTTTCCCATTTCTGAATCAATTCACGCATTTCGGCATCCAGTTCCGAAACATGTTTTCCTTCAGAAGCAGTTCGGATAATAACGCCATAATTATTCGGTAAAATACTTTCTAAAAGGTGTTTTAGGCGTTGTCTTTCTTCTGCCGATTTTATTTTCTGCGATACAGAAACCTTATTTGAAAAAGGCACAAGAACCAGGTTCCTTCCGGCAATTGAAATTTCAGAAGTCAGACGGGGACCTTTGGTCGAAATGGGTTCTTTAGCAATCTGAACAACAATAAGCTGCCCGGATTTCAAAATTTGATTTATTTTACCATTTTTGCTGATTTCAGGGCTTGGGTCAAATATATGAAGCGAAGTGTTGGGATTCTGCGATTGAATTGATTGCAGTAAATAACGCTGCAGACTTAAGAACTGAGGTCCTAAGTCCAGATAATGTAAAAATGCATCCTTCGAATAACCTACATCGACAAATGCAGCGTTAAGTCCGGGCATAATCTTTTTTACTCTTCCCAAATAAACATCTCCAACACTAAATTGAAGATTATTCTTTTCCTTATTAAGTTCTACTAAGGATTTGTCTTCAAGAAGAGCAATTTTTATCTCATTTGAGTCAACTTCAACAAAGAGCTCTCTAGTCACGATAATACGTTTTTATTAAACAGAAAAAAACCTATAGCGAACTATAGGTTTTGACTGTAATTTAAAAAAACCTAACGGATTTTCTTTTTATGACGATTTTTTCTTAAACGTTTTTTGCGTTTATGAACCGCCATTTTGTGTCTTTTTCTTTTTTTACCACAAGGCATAATTCACAATTTTTAGGGTTATTTTTTAACTTTATCTTTAACTTCTACTACAAATGTTTTAGCAGGTTTAAAAGCAGGAATAAAATGTTCGGGGATAATTAAAGTTGTATTTTTTGAAATATTGCGGGCAGTTTTTTTAGCGCGTTTTTTCAAAATGAAACTACCAAAACCGCGTAAATAAATATTGTTCCCTTTTACCATAGAATCTTTCATAATTTCCATGAATGATTCAACTGATTTTTGTACTAAAACCTTTTCAATTCCGGTTTTCTTTGAAATTTCGTTTACGATGTCAGCCTTTGTCATATCTTTTAAAATTTTAATGTAATGATATTCTTATTTTTGAGCTTGCAAATATAGCTTATTTTTATTTATCAAAATATAACTTCATGAAATTTCTTCAAAAAAAAGTGCATTTTTGTCCTATGAATGAGATAATAAAGCTTATAACCGATTGGTATATCGCCAATAAACGCGATTTGCCGTGGCGAAGAACAAATAACCCTTATAATATCTGGGTGTCAGAAATTATATTACAACAAACCAGGGTTGAACAGGGACTTCCATATTATATAAAGTTTATTGAATCATTTCCTGATGTTGAATCACTATCTAATGCAAGCAGTGAGGAGGTTTTAAGTGTTTGGAAAGGATTGGGATATTACCGCCGGGCTTTGAATATGCATCAGGCTGCAAAAATTGTGATGGCTGAATTTAAAGGTAATTTCCCATCAGACTATAATGAATTACTTAAACTAAAAGGAGTTGGTGAATATACAGCAGCTGCAATCGCTTCAATGGCCTATGGTGAAAAAACTCCGGTAGTTGATGGTAATGTGATTCGCGTTTTAAGCCGCTTATTAATGCTGAAAGATAAGAACAATAAGGCTTTTAAACGTAAGTTAGTCGAAATAATAGGGCCGTCCATGGAGATTGCGTATCCAGGAGTAGTAAATCAGGCACTGATGGAGTATGGAGCAATGGTATGTGTGCCTCAAAACCCCCATTGTACGGAATGTGTACTTCATAGTAAATGCAAAGCATATATAGATAAGTGTGTTGATGAATATCCATTGGTCAGCCCAAAAGCAGTTCAAAAAACACTATATTTTAATTATTTGTATATTTCAGATGGGGAAAGCCTTATTATGCACCTGAGATCGGATGAAGATATCTGGAAAAAAATGTATGAACTTCCTTTGATACAAACAGATCACTTATTAAACTTTAATGAATTATCTGACAAAAAAGTGTATCATAAATTTCATTTGAAAAATGCTTCTTATTCGGGCGAATTCAAAGAATTTAAACATATATTAAGCCATAGAATAATATATGCAAAATGCTTTATCTTTAAATCAGATAGGTTGGAAAAATCAGATTATGAAATTATTAGACTTCTTGATTTAGAGAAAAAACCAATGCCTCGCTTGATTGAGAATGTAATAAATGAATGTAAATTTTGAAAATAATGAGCAATAAAGTGAAATTGCTACTAAAAAAATTTTGAAAATCCAAAAAAAGATTTTACATTTGTATATATTTTTAACATTCTGGGAAAATGATGGAAGACAACGAAAACTACAGGGAAAACAATCAGCGTAGCAGAGATGAAGTTTATTCAAAATCTGTAAGAGCAGGGAAAAGGACTTATTTCTTCGATGTTAAGTCCACAAAAAAAGATGATTACTATCTGACCATTACCGAAAGTAAGAAGAGATTCAGACCCGATGGCAGTGTTTATTACGAAAAACACAAACTTTTCCTTTATAAGGAAGATTTTGAAAAATTTGCCGAAGGTTTAAATGATGTGGTTCAGTTTATCCGCACAAATAATATTAGTCTTTCAAGCGGAAGCGACACACATCATGATGAAAACACTGAAAGTTTCAACGGATAGTTATTTGTAAAGATTACAATCCTGAATGTACTGGAATACTTTTTCCGGAAGGAAAAAACGTACATCCTTTTTTGTTTTTATAGCTTCACGAATAAAAGTTGAAGAAATTTCCATTTGTGGAGCATTGATTATTTTTATATTCCCCTGATTTTCAAAAGGATTCAATAAACTGTCTTTTCTCGGATAAACCAGAAGTTTGTAATCTCTCTGAATGATTTCGAAATTTTTCCATTTATGAAAACTAACCAGATTATCACTTCCCATCATTAGTGAAAAGTTGTAATTGGGATATTTTTCACTCAAGCGAACCAGTGTGTCAATGGTATAAGAAGGCTTTGGCATACTGAATTCAATGTCGCTTGCTTTAAACGGAGGAAAATCGCCAATAGCTAAATTTACCATTTCCAGCCGGTGGTACTCGTCTGCAAGTATCTTCTTGTTTTTTAGAGGGTTTTGTGGTGATACCACAAACCAGATTTCATGTAGCGGAGCAAAGCTTAAAAAGTAATTTGCAATGACCAAATGCCCGTGATGAATGGGGTTAAACGAACCAAAAAATAATCCTATTTCTTTTGTGGCAGGCATTTGCTATTTTTCTTCAAAGTTAGTAAAAATATATAAAGCACTAAAAAAAGAAATGTCTAATTTTGTGCAAAATTTCAATGATGAAAATACTTTATTTTGTAATATGTATCTTTTTGATTACTAATATTATTGCTCAGAACGATACGATAAAACTTAAGGAAATTGAAGTAAATGCAAACCGTGTAAGCAGTAATTATAAACAGGATTTACGTGTGGTGCAGGTCATGGGAAAAGACGACTTAAAACATTTGCCGGTTACTTCATTGGCTGATGCTTTGGATTATATGGGAAGTGTAGATATGCGCCAGCGTGGAGTGCATAACGTTCAGGCGGATGTGAGCATTCGTGGAGGAAATTACGAAGAAACGCTGGTTATGGTCAATGGAATTCCGGTAAATGATCCACAGACCGGTCATCATAGTCTTAATATTCCGGTTGATATGAGCAATGTGGAGCGTATTGAAGTTTTATCGGGTGGTGATGCCCGCAGGTACGGAGCTAATGCTTTTTCAGGTGCTATAAATATTGTGACAAAAGAAACCGATAAAAATAATCTGAATGTTTCTTTGGCAGGAGGCGATTATAAATATTTTGAAGGTCAAATGACTGCTGCCTTTAAACTGGCAAGTACGCAACATCTTGTTTCTGTCAGCCATTATCAGAGCGATGGGTATCGCCCCAATACTGATTTTAAACATAGTCAGGCGATGTGGCAGATTTCCCAAAAAAAAGACAACAATCATATTCAGGCCCTGTTTGCTTTTGAAGACAAAGCTTTTGGTGCCAATAGTTTTTATACTCCCAAATATCCCAATCAGTTTGAACAAACACATACCCTGTTCTCCTCATTGACCAACAAGCATTTCTGGCAGAATACTGTCTGGACAACGCAGGTGTATTATCGTCAGCACCACGACAGATTTGAATTATTCCGTCACGATTTACCGGTTTCTATGGTTCCTGTTTGGTACACCGGTCATAATTATCATATGACCCAGGTTGCAGGCGGGCAATCAAATATTGCTTTTAACTCATCCTTTGGCAGATCTACCATCGGTTTTGATTATCGTTACGAACACATCTACAGCAATGTTTTGGGTGAACCTATGAACGATACTTTACAAGTCCCATTTGAGAGTGCAGGTAAATTCACCCGTCAGGCACATAAGGCTTATACTTCTTTTTTTTCCGATCATGAAGTTCAGATAAATAACTGGCGTGCATCAGCCGGAATCATGGCTACCTATCTTTCTACAGATAAACTATACTTTTACCCGGGAGCTGAAATTGGTTATAACCTGAAGAAATACTGGACATTACTTGTGTCGGCAAACCGTTCGCTCAGATTGCCAACTTATACCGAACTCTATTACAAAGATGCCGCTAATGTTGGAAATATTAACCTGAAGCCCGAAGAAGCCAATAATTATGAAACAGGTATAAAATTTAACTGTAATGTTTGGCAGGCTCAATTGGCTTATTTTTATCGTCAGGGAAAAAATATCATTGACTGGGTACGTTTGTCAGAAACCGATATCTGGCACAGTGAAAATATTACAGAAGTAAATACATCGGGAGTTGAATTTTCATTAATATTTAATAATGTATCTCATCCAAAGTCATTGTTAAAACAAATGCGTTTGAATTATGCTTATACCACTATTAACATGCAAAGTGGTGAATATTATTCAAAATATGCTTTAGATGTTCTTAGAAATAAGGTTTCATTGTTGATGACACATCGCATTACAGAAAAATTATCATTTTCGTGGAATCTGCTTTATCATGAACGCATGGGAACTTATACCGAATATCCAAGTGGATTGGAGAAGTCGTACAACCCTTATATGACTGTGGATGCCCAAATCAGTTATCAGTTAAAAAAACTGAACTTTTATATCAGCGGAACCAACCTTTTTAATACTTACTATTACGATATTGCCAATATTCCCATGCCGGGTCGCTGGGTAAAAGGTGGAATTTCCTGGTCGTTGAAATAATAACCTGAGTTCTGGATATAACTTATTGATAGAGATTATCTTAAAGAGGTTCGAAACTAATGCTGTTTGAGAACTAACAATTTGTCTATTTTTCGACAAAGCTTAAAATGACAATTAGGAATTAATTTTAAAAGTCAGGCTGAGCATGTCGAAGACTCGACTTTTTAGCAATTTTAGGATTGGTTTTGTGACACTTTTTTATTTTGAGTAAGCAAAAAAATGATAAAATCGAAGATTGCTTATATCAAATTCAGATTAATAGTTATTTCCTTTTTATAACTTTTTCTACTGCTTCCGCAATAGCTTCTGCATTCATTTTATATTTTGCCATCAGTTCAAGTGGTTTTCCCGATTCGCCGAAACAATTATTCATTCCGATTGGTTCAATGGGGATAGGGAATTGCTGTGCCAAAACTTCGGTGATTGCACCAAACAGGCCTCCGGTAATCTGATGTTCTTCGGCAGTAACTGCACATTTGCAAATTCGGGCAGTTTCTTCAATGGTTTGCCGGTCAATAGGTTTTATGGAATAGAGGTTTACAACTGTACAACATATGCCTTTGTTTTTAAGCAGTTCATATGCTGATAATGCTTCCCAGACGAGATGTCCGGTAGCGAAAATGACGCAATCTTTTCCTTCCGTTAGAATATGAGATTTTCCGATTTTGAAATCGGCATCAGGATTTGTGAAATCGGGCATAGCCTCGCGTCCATAACGTATGTAAACAGGCCCCTGAGTTTGTTCTATGGCTGCATAAACTGCTTTTTCTGCCTGTGTAGTGTCGGCAGGTGAGAGTATGGTCATATTCGGAATGGCCCTTAATGCGGCAATATCCTCCAAAGCCTGGTGTGTTGCGCCATCCGGTCCGACAGAAATTCCTGCATGTGCTCCGCCTATTTTAACATTCAGATTATTGTAGCACACTGAAACACGAATCTGATCGAGCGTGCGCATTGCTATAAAAGTAGCATACGAAGAAACAAACGGGATTTTTCCGGCTAAAGCCATTCCGGCAGCTACGGTCATAGCGTTTTGTTCAGCAATTCCCAGGGTGAAAAACCTGTCAGGAAAAGCTTTGGCAAATTTATCCATTCCGACAGACGCGGTGATGTCACTTCCCAGACCAATGATTTCGGGATATTTTTCGGCAGCCTTGAGCAAGCCCAGGCTAAATCCTTCGCGGGTAGAAATGAGTCCTCTGCTTTCTATCATAATGTAGCTTTATTTTCCAGTTCGAGTATAAATTTCTGGGCTTCTTCCTTATTGGGAGCTTTCCCGTGCCAGTGATAATCGTTTTCGATAGAAGAAACTCCTTTTCCCATGGCTGTCTGTGCCAATATTACTTTTGGCATTCCCATTACAGAACGAGCTTCGTCAAAAGCTTTTAATAAGTCGGGAATATAATTGCCGTTGCATGTAATGACATGCCAGCCAAAAGCAGCCCACTTGAGCGAAAGCGGTTCCAACTCCATAACATGCGATGTGGGACCATCAATTTGTACGCCATTTCTGTCAACAATACAAACAAGATTGTCTAACCCGTAATGCCCGGCTGACATGGCTGCTTCCCAAACCGAACCTTCCTGCAATTCGCCGTCACCGCATATGCAGAACACGCGGGAGTCTTTTTTATCGCTTTTTAATGTAAGTGCAATTCCTGTGGCAACAGATAAACCTTGTCCCAGACTGCCCGATGAGATTTCAAGCCCTGGTAAACCTTTGTCTTTTCCGGGATGCCCCTGTAAGCGTGAACCTAATTTTCTCAAAGTCATGAGTTCTTCAACCGGAAAATAACCGGAATGGGCCAGTGTGGCATATAATACCGGAGCCACATGGCCAATGGAAAGGATCAGTCGATCGCGTTCTTTCCATTGCGGATTTTGAGCATCATGATTCAGCTCGTTGAAATATAATGTCGCAAATATATCGGCTAATCCCAATGAACCGCCTAAATGTCCCGAACCGGCCTCGGCCAGCATTTGGATAATACTTTTGCGGATTTCAAAACTTTTAGCTTTGATATCTGCTATTTTATCAAAATCGAGCATATTATAGATTAGGAAATGAAATTAAATCGTCAACAATAAATGCTGAAGGATATGATTCCTGTACCTGCTTAAAAAGTTTGTAAGCTTCTATTTTTGTCCTGAAATTTCCCATCCTTACTTTGAAAAAAGGTTCTTCATATAAAATATAAACATCGTAGTCGGGATAAGAATTTCTTAATTCGGTTTTGAGTTTATTGGCCTGATTTTTTGCGTCTGTTCCCGAAGCAAAAAAGACCTGGATACGGTATCCGGGAAATCCTTTTGCTTTTTGATTGACATTGATGTGTTTTGAAATGATATTATCCGTGTTAACACTGGAAGTTAATGAAAACTTTCCCCATCCGAGCTGATTTACATGGAGTAAATTAAAAATCGGCGACTGTGCTGAGCAAATGCTTACGGCAAAAAACAAAACCAGAACAGAAAAAAATCTCATTTCAGCTTTGATTAGAAAATAAGTGAAGAAAAACTCATTACAGGAACCGGAGAATGATTAACGATTTCCTGTGCAGCAGGGCCTAACCAGAAAGCAATGCGGCTTACCTGTTCGGTCATGATGGCAATAAGGTTGGCATCGTTCTTTTCGGCATACTGAATAATAGATTCGGTAATATCTTTATTCATGATAATTTCTTTTTTTACCTTAATATTTTTTTCAGTAAGGTATTCTTCAATCTGATTGCTGTAAAGACTGAGTTTTTTCTTAATATCGGCAGAGTTTACATCTGAAACACCCAAAATGTGAACTTCAGCACCAAACATCATAGCATATTCGGTTACGAAAGGAATTTTTTTGCGGGTATCTTTAGACATGTCAATAGGAAGAACGATTTTCTTGGGTGTAACAGGTCCGAATTTTTGACGGATGGTAATAATGGGGCAGGGAGCATTTACTACAACGCGGTAGGCATTGGAACCAATCACTTTTTCTTCGTATCCGCTCACACCGTGAGTTCCCATAACAATCAGGTAAGCATCGTCGTATTTTGCCTGGTTGCAGATTTCACGAAAGATTTTGCCTTCGCGGATTTTGAAATCCATTCCGCCTTTTACTTTCTTTTCGTATTTATCAAGAATGCGTTTCATGAAATCGTCAATACTATTGCTTAGTGTAGATGTAAATTCGTTGATTACAAAAGGTGCTTCAAAATTCTTTGATTTTACTACGTGAATAAGGCGAATAGAAGCTTCAACCTTATTGGCAATGATAATGGCATGCTCTAAGGCATTGATTGAATCTGCCGAAAAATCTATAGGAACAAGAATTGTTTTCATAACCTGACTTATTTATAATGTTTCTAATTCTCAAAGATAAGCATTTTATTGTTAAATAGGAATGATGTAGATCATAATGTGAAAATCGGTTAAATATTATTAACCTAAGCTGTTTTTCATAGCAATCTTTTCTTTAAAATTTGGGGCATATAATTATCTTCAATTTTATTCTTTATAAATAATACAAATTCCTCAAAGTTTTAAATTTGTATTAGTTTGAGGAATTAAATGTCTGAGGTTTGCAGTTTTGTTTGATGTTTCCTAATGTCAGTTTGTCTAAAACCGTTATTTTTTCAATTTTCAATCAAAAGTAAAGCGTTTTGATGAAATAGCAAAATTTGTTATTTACTGCTTAGGAGTTTAACCCCTATGCAACAGATGAGCAATTCTAAAGGTAAAAATTGGTTTTTAGTTAAATTTAAAGCCAAAGGCTTTATAATTTGCAAGATATAAGCTGTAAACATATATCAGAGAGGGTTCGCTCATTTTTCTTTTTCTAATAACCAATCAAATACGTTTCTATGAATTATCCCATCTCTATTTTGAGTGAATGATTCTGTTGAAAGCAAGTATTTTGGATAATTATCTTTTACTTTTTCTAATGGTGCAAACTCACGCTTTTCTGTTTCAGGATTTGAAATTTTCCAAGAAACTTGATAATATTCAATATCTCCATTACGATTTTTTACGGTAAAATCAATTTCAGCATCACGAAGCGTGCCAGTCCAAATCTTATAACCTCTTCTCAAAAGTTCGAGATAAACAACATTTTCAAGAAGATGACCTCTGTTTGAAGTCTGTTCTCTGCCGACAAGAACATTTAGTAAGCCTAAATCTACCAAATAATATTTTTCTTGTGTTGCAAGTTGCTTTTTCCCTTTTATGTCAAAACGATTTACGCAATAGAAAACAAAGCTTTCAACTAAATAGGAGATGAATTTTTCAACTGTTGCGTGATGAACACTTTGTCCGTCAGCTTTCAAAGCTTTTGAAATGCTACTTGGAGACATTTGGCTTCCAATATTCGATGCCATAAATTTTATAACATTGTTAAATGCTTGTTTATCATTGATTTTATGTCGTTGCGTAATATCTTTTTCTTTAATTGTAGTATATAAAGCTTCAAGATATTCGTAAATTTTATCGAAGCCTTCTTCCCTTAGTTCAACGCCTTTCGGTAGAGATGTTTCGTTAACAAAGTCGTAAAATAAAGCTTCAATATTTAAGTAATTATTGTCATAATCAATACCTCTGTATTTCAAATATTCTGCAAATGAAAACGGTAAGATGGATATTTCAATGTATCTACCACTCAATAGGGTAGCTAACTCGCTAGATAATAAATAGGCATTTGAACCTGTTATGTAAACATCTATATTTTCTGTTGCATATAGTCCATCAACTAATTTTTCGAAATATGGAATATTTTGAATCTCGTCAAGAAAAATATAGTTTTCCTTTTCGGGTATTATTTTTGATTTTATTTCAAAATAAATTTTATCCCACGTTTTATTCAGGTAATTTTCAGGTAACTCATAGTTATACAATTGAGTTTGCTCTGGTTTTGCACCATTAGCAATTAATTTATTTTTAAACATTGTCAAAAGTGTGGATTTTCCAGAACGTCGTAATCCTGTTACTACCTTGATAATGTCTTTATCCTTGTATGACAACAATTTATCAATATATTCTTTTCTTTCTATAAAATCTTTCATACTACAAAGATATATAAATTATCAAAACATTCAAATATTGCAAGTTTTGATAATTTATGGTGTTTTTTGAGTGACGCATAACGGTAGTTTGTCTAAAACCGTTATTTTTTTATTTATCAATCAAAAATAAGTCGTTTATGTTAGCTATCAAAATTATTTTTATTGATGAGCACCTGTAAAGGTGAAAATTGATTTTTAGTTAAATTTTAAGATCAAAGGCTTTATAACGGTTTGGCGGTATGTTTTTGTTGCCGATTTCGAAGCACTTTCCTATCAAGTTACAACTACTTTTGATACGAGCTGTACCGCTCGATAACGCTCTGTTCGCTAAATGTTTTATATACATTGTTAGTTGTTCGGTGTTTATTTTTTCGTCCTTTTTCTTTTCAATTTGCTACTACTTTTCTGTCTGCTAGTGTGTTGGGAAAGACATACTCTTTTGCAATTTTTGGTTTAGCGATGACTTGTGCGAATTGCAAATGTGTATGGCTTTTGCGCTAGTTATAATAATTTTACAATTAATCCTATTGCTACTATACCTCCTAATCCAATTAAAGTAAGAACTACTATAAGTAATTTCTTAATTAGTTTATTTTGATTAAATTGAATAACAATTTTCTCATCAATATCCACAAGGCGTTTAGGAATATCATATTCCGTTATTATTGCTATTAATTCCTTGTTCTTTAAATTTGTGTCCTCAATATTTGCTATTGTTTTGGAAATAATTTGTTCCTGATTTTCAATTTTACTTATAGCAACAGTTTTTATTTCTTCTATTCCTTTTTCAGCATTTATTTTTAAATCTTTCGTTGTTTCTTCAAATTCCAAAATCTTCTTACTGATTTTTTCATTATTTAAATTACTTATAGCATTCAAATTCTTTTCATTGTCAGATAGTTGTTTTGAGAATTGCTCAATAACCCCAACAATTTGCTTTTTAAAAGATTCTATATATTCCGATATTGACTGATTACCTTTTTCAGATACTTTATTGATTTTGTTCTCAAAATCACTTAGACTTTTAGTTAATTGAGAAATATTACTTGAATTTTCTTTACCAAATTGATTTGAGAATTCTCTTAATTCCTTAAGCAAAATAGAAGTAGCCGATGTTAAATCTCTACTATTTTCCGTAACAATTTCAACCTGTTCTCTTGCACTTTGCAATTTTTCCAAATCTGAATATATTTCAGAAAGTGCTTTATTTAATTCTTTTTCTGTTTGCATTATCCTAAATATTTTGAGGTTATTTTTTTGAATTTGTCATGATGTATTTTAACAGTTATTTCATTCTTTAATTCGTCAAGTTTTCCGTTGGAGAATGGTTTTAAAATATCATTGTAATTATTAAACATTTCCCAAAAGTCAGGCATTTTATTTTCATTATCTGCACGTTTTGCAAATTCTAGCATGCCTTTATTGTAACTTTCAATTACTTCTTTTTCAAGATTATCATTGTTGTTTGTACCTAAAAAGAAGATACAAAATGAATTTAGGAGTGCGAGTGTTGGGTTAGCATCAGTCTCCGATCTACGTATTAGACGCACAGCACCTTGCAAATGTTTGACATTGTCGATCTCTGTTGAGCCAGGTTCAGACTTGTTCTCAAGAAAGCCTTTCTCAATAATATTCAAATACTTAAAAAGTATTTTATCATTTGAATATTTTCCTTCATTAGTATCATTCATCAATGAATAATCTTCACCAGTAACTGTTTGATAATCTCTTCTTGCATACTTAGAGTTAAAATAGTAATAAATAAAATCTTTTAATTCCTCATTTGTATCTTTCCAATCTTTTGATTCATTTGCTCCAGTAATGCAAAAGATACGCATATCGTCAATTGCTCGTTTTCTTTTCACTGATATTTTCTCATAAACAAAAGTTGTCAAGTAACTTAGACATTGGAATATCTCTTTTTCTATAAGCGAATCACTCTTCACAGGGACATTATAAACATTTTTAATTTCTTCCTTTGCCCTATCTTCCGAATAATATCTTAATAAAAAGCGTTCTAGTCCTTTATAATATTCGCCTTCTTCTTTTCTTTTGCAAACAATTCTATATCTATTATTTGCATAATCTTGTGTGAAATCTTCAATTAATTCAATACAAGTCATGCGGTAAATTGCTTTTGCCAAATCCGTATCAGTTCCTTCTATTCCATTTTCAGGGTCGGGTTTTATGTATTTCACAAAAGATACAATTTCATCGCCAACATTTGAATTTATTAAAGTCGTGAGAAAACCATTTACATTAATTGTTTCATCGGGTTTAGTTTCTGCATCGTCTCCTTTAAAAAAGTCAATCTTTCCATTTCTAAGTATTTGAACCATAGAATGTTTTTCAGCTAATTCTCCTTTGAAATTTTTGTCAAAAAAATAAATTACAGTTTCATAATCGGAATTAAAATATCTCAAATTATTTTTATCAATTTTTAGCTCATTATCAGAAATATACCTTTCTAAATCTTTAATATATTCCCAAGAATTAAAATTTCTATACTCAACAGAAACTTTTTTCAAGTCGCATTTATCATAATCGCTGCAATTATCTTTACTACACAAATTTTTATAAAAGATATAATTGTCATCTAAATCTTTCTTGTTACAAGAAAACTTAACAATATCATTTTGAGGTGTTAAATATTCAACAGTATCATCATTAAATTCGATTTTATAAAATTCAAAGATTTTCTTGAGACTTTCGGGTTGAAACCAACGACCTTTTATATTATGGAATGGAAAAGCTTTATTTGGATAGTTATTATTAATGCGTGCTAATCTATAATCAGATAACAAAATTATTGATAATGCCATTTTTCTATCACGACCGCTACGACCAGCCTCCTGAACAAAGCTCTCAAGTGAACTAGAATAATTGAGGTTTACCGTGAAGCGAACGTTTGGCTTATCTATACCCATTCCAAACGCCTTTGTTGCAACCATTAGAGGAAGTTTATCTGCTCTAAATAATTCTAGGTTATTCATAGAATTATCATCTTTATCATCTCCTCCTGAAAATGTTCCTACATCGGGGATTAAATCTATCAAGGAAGATTTGTTTTCACTAACAGATATTGCTGAATTGTTTACATGCGGACAAAAAACTATTCCTGATTGTTCGTATTCTGATTTACTGCAATAATAATTATCTGAAAAATTAGTCATTAAATCATTTTCGATACCTTCATTATTGCCTTGACGGTCTTTAAACGCTGTTTTTATTCTAAGTATTGCTTCATCTGTTTGAATTTCATTTATATAATTAGGAATAGCTTTTATATATTTTTTTAGAAAGGCTCTTTTTGCTTCTTTAAATTGTTTGTCAGTGGGCAGTTTTACTGGCTTAGGTAAACTTATATCTATTCCAATTGGAAAATTATCATATTCAAACTCAACATTAACCTTTTCAATTTTATATTGTAATTCTAATCT
>CAZDUU010000002.1:0-14266 GCA_964508675.1 uncultured Bacteroidales bacterium
AATGCTCCCCATATCAGCGCCGAATATCCTAAGTTTAATGAGTGAAGGGACTACATAAGTACTGGGAAAAATTTTTGCAAAATATTGCATTACTTCTGGAATGCTTATTGTGGGCCATGTTACACCACTAAGAAAAACGACAGCCGGTGACAGGAAGACTAAAAAAACATAGGCATGAACGCGTTCCTTAAATGCCATACTAACAGCCAAACCTAAAAACGAAATGGCATAAAATGCAGGAATAAGAATAACAAATAAACCCCAAATATCTGATCTTTCCGGCAAATTAAAATAACGATACATTAAACCCAGGCAAAGTATGCTGTTTACTAAATACAATAACGTATAAGCACTTGCCTTTGCAAAAAGCATCTCAATAGTAGCCCATGGCTTTTGTGCATAAGCTATCATCTTCATAAACTGCCTTTTTTCACGAATGGTTCCTCCAAGCATACTGATCCCTATTAAAAGTGTTTGCTGGAGAATAATAAAGAGTATAGCAGGAATGATAAAATGTGCATATCCGCCTATTGGGTTATACAAATAATTTACTTTTACATTCAGTGGCGATTGCAACTCCACAGCCTGAGCCATGGGTTTTCCTTCAGTCATCATACGTTGAATTTCAATTTTAGCAGAAAGAGTTCCGGTAGAATATGAAATTCCCGTAAACACCTGTTTATACAGCAGGAAAAAGCTGGCATCACAATAAACGGTTGCAACAGCGCTTTGTCCCTGGTATATTTTTTTCTCAAATCCGGAAGGAATCAAGATTATACCTTTGATATTATTTTCGTAAAAGAGTGTTTTGGCCTCTTCCATTGACGAAGGTTTATAGGCGACTTTCAATTGCTCCGTTGCATCCATCATCCGCGCATATTGCCTGCTTAACGAAGTGTGATCCATATCAATCATGGCAACTGGCAAATCACGTACAGTCTCGTTTTCATACGTTAGTGCGTATAAAAAAGGATAAATGAACAATGCAAGAAAAAAGATAAGAATAGCTCCTGCATCGGTAAAAATAAGCTTTATCTCATTCAAAAAGACGCGCGTAAATATAGGTTTTGATTTTTTTCTCATGGTTGACATTATTATTTTTCCTACATTTTACCCCAACGTTTTTCGTTATGTAACATATATTTTAATCGTGGCATCATTGAAATTCCTAATAAAAGGAAGCCGGCCAGTATATAGAATTGTGGAAGAACATTCATTGCCGGCTCTCCTCTTAATGATTGTCCAACTAAAATTTTAATAAACCATGTATAGGGAAATACCATTGAAAAGGCTTTGCTAAATGCCGGCATTCCGATATAAGGAAATGTTAAACCGCAATATGTCAGTGCAAGCATAACATACGCACTGGACAAAGCTATGCTCAAACGCAAGTTTGTTGTAAATCCTACTAAAAAAACTGCCAGAAACTGGTAGCTGATAATCATAAGAAGCTCGCCTATTATAATCAGATGTAGATTTCCATGTAAAGGCATTTTTATTATTCCGAATAATATAAAATTCATAACCTGAGCTACAATAAAGTAAAGAATGGTATAAGGCAATAGTTTTCCGGTCAAACCGACAACAATGCTATTGCCGGAACATTTCATCCAACCCGGTCCCGTTCCTCTATACAATTCATTGCCCAAAGAATATACGGTCCCTGTTAATGTAAACAATATCAGAATCAAAACCAGTAGCGCTGTTGTAAGATAATAGGTATAATTCGTATACGGATTAAATAAAATAACCTGTTTTACCTGAACCGGGAGTGCCTTATTTAAAGCAGCGTTTTGGTTCAGTCCTGTTTTCATCAGGGTTTGTAATTTAATTCCTGTTGACAATGTCGAAAGTGCACGTCGGATCCCACTTGTCAGAAGACCTCCTTTTAAAACATTTTCATTATTTATATACAAAATAATATCTGCACTTCTGCCTTTATAGACATTTGCTTCTGTTTTTTCCGGAATATATACTACTGCTTCAATGGCGCCATTCTCCATATCTTTTTTTGCTTCCAAAAGGCTTACATAGTTTTTATCAATATCAGCAATGGGACATACATCGACATATTGAGCTATTTTTCGTGATAAAGAGGAATGATCGTGATCAACCACAGCAACCGGCAGTTTACGTGGAACGCCGGGTGAAAAAATATAAATCATTATTAAAAATCCCAACAAAGGTCCAACGATGGTCATAAAAAGCAATGACCAATTACTTCTTATTTTTCGAAGTTCCCTGTTAAAGACTTTTGAGAATGAGCTCATGGATTTTTATTTTTTAATTTTATCCCAATCTACAATAGCACTCATGCCCGGACGTAAGCCTTCAACCTTTTCTACAGGGCTTGCATGAATTTCAAAAGTTTTCATATCAAAATCGCCATTGGTTTTGGTTGCACTCCAGGTGGCAAAACTTCCCAAAGGATTGATATATGTGACTTTTAATGCCAATTCTTTATTCCCCAATGCAGGAAATTTTGCATTTATGGTACTTCCCATTTTAATATCGGCCAACAGGTCTTCACGAAGGTTAAAAGTAATCCACGAATCCGTTAGCTTAACCAGAGTTACCACTGGATAACCGGCATTAACCAGTTCACCTGATTCTGCTATGATATTTGATACTTCGCCATCGGTAGGAGCATAAATACTGGTTTCACTCACATACGATTTTATTTCCTTGATGGCAGCTTCGGCACGTGCAACCATTGAATATGCGGCTTCTTTATCTTCTGTGCGGGTGCCGTTTTTTGCTTTTTCCCATTGTGCTTTAGCTGCACTGGCTGTTTCTTTTGCAGCTTTTAACTGTGTTTCGGCTTCATCATATTTTTGAGCGGGAACAACACCGTCGTTAAACAAATTCTTGACACGTTTAAATGTTTTGTCTGCCAATTCGTAAGCGGCTTCAGCTTTCATATAAGTATCATAAGCTGCCTGAATATCTTCTTTCTGTGCTCCGGCTATAGCTTTTGAATTTTGTGCTTCAGCTCCCATTAATGCTGCATTTGCCTGCTCAAGTTTGGCTTCCACTTCAGGACTTTTTATGGTGAACAGAAGTTGTCCTTTTTTTACAAAATCGCCTTTATGCACAGCAATGCTGTCAATACGGCCAATAAGCTTGGATGCGACTTTTACCTGAGTGGCGTCAACTTCACCCTGAACTTCGAAAGGAAGGGGCTTACTTAAAATCCAGGTTGCAATAATCAGAAATAAAATCAACCCGCCTACCCCTATTGCAGCGAAAAGACTACCGTTTTTTTTAAGTTTCTTGTTCATAGCTCAAATTGTTTTTAATTTATGTTCAATGGTTTATAAGCTTTTGTTTTAGCATTTTTAGTGCTATAATTAATAAATTCACCCGAAATTCCGGAATATTGAAGTAAATTAGCAAGGGTTACATCATAATTATACATAACCTGTAATTGTTCAATATCAATCTTTGCCAACGAAAGTTTTGCATCCACCAGTTTACTTTCTTCAGTCATTTGTTCGGTAAATGATTTCTGCATAACCCGCAGGTATTCTTCACCAAATTTTTTGGCTGTATCCAGATCATTAATTTGCTCACGATACATATCAAGTTCGTTATATAATTTGGTTATCATGGTTTCGATGTCATCATTGGCTTTTTCTTTAATCTCACCCACCTGTTTGCGTTTGTCAGAAGCAGCTTTCATTTTCCGGTATGCCGTTCCACCGTCAAAAATATTCCAACGCATCCCGACGCTTACGGTCCAGTCGGGGACATAGGGAGATAAATCTTTATTGGCTATATCGTAAACTCCCTGAACTGCAATTTCTGGCAGATAGCCCGAATGCTGAACATTGTAGTTTACTTTAGCCATTTTTTCTTTCACCTCAACCTGTGCAAGCAATGAGCTGTTATCTTTTGCTTTATTTATGAAATAGTCAAGCGGTTCGATGGAATCGTTGTAAAATAGTGGTGATGCCGGTTCATAATTTATGGTATCCCCTGCACACAGGGTATTTGATAATGATTTACTGATTATATCCACATTTTTTTCTGCATTTTTCAGATCTTTTTCAGCATTGGCATTATAGAACTGGGCATATAAAAGATCGGCCTGATTGATTAAGCCTTCTTTGTATAATTTTGAAGCATCACTCAGATGCTTATTAATTCCGGCATACACATCTTTTCTGACTAAGAGTGCCTGTTTTGCCAGACATAAGCCGTAGTAACGCTGTACAAGTTCCGACATAAGTTCCGATTCTTTCTGGGTTGAAATATATGTAGCTTCGGTTTTTTCCAGTCTTGCGTAAGTATTGGCTGCTCGAACTTTTCCCCCTGCATAAAGCACCCATTGAACAGTTCCGTTAAGTGTTGCAAATTGCTTTTCCTGCAATACAGGGTCCCAGTCACCATTCTGAACTTCGAGCAATCCCTGCGATAATTTTCCTCTGATAATCTGTGTCGATATTGAATCAGGAAAAACAGGCATAAACGGATGAGTCAACGGATCCGGATTGGGTACACCTGAAAAATTACCATAATTGGCCAATGCACTGTACAACGGAGTAATGGCATCGCGAACAGAAGTTAAATTGAGCATTACGTCATCGGACATGGTCACATAATTTGCCATAATACCGACTTTGGGCAGGTACATACCCATGGCGGCCCTGGCGTTTTCGCTCTTTTCTTTAACAAGATATTCGTTTTGTTTAACCACATGACTGTTTTTAAGCGTAAGTTCAACAGCTTCCTGATATGTCAGAGCTTTGGTAAGTATCTGCGATTGCCCGTTTGTAAAAAACAAAACAAGCAAACAGCTCCAAATACATTTTAATGAATTAGTCTTCATATTTCAATGAATTTTCACAAACCTTTAATATTTTCTGAATCTCCGTTTCGCCCAATTGGTTATTACTAAAGAAGTTCTTCAACCTGTAATTGATATACTGAACCGGATAGCTTAATCCCATGAGAAAAATCTCATCATTATCAATATCGGAGCGAAGAATTTTAGCATTGACACCTCTTACACGGATGGTTTCGCAGAGATTATATATCCGTTCTCTTAAATTCTGCTCTATTGAAAAATTGTAATCGTTCATCAGAACAAAAATGAATTGAATGCGGATAGGATTTGTTTTAGCTATTTCAAACATTTTCCGGACAACACCTTCGTATATTTCCCTTATTGAGTGATAATTTTTTATCAATTCTTCCAAAACACTTATCAACTCATCTATGTTCTTGTTCAGAATATCTTCAACCAGTTCCAGTTTCCCTTTATAAAAGCGATACAAATAACCTTCAGCTACATTGGCTTTTTTGGCAATTTCAGAAATGGAAGCACCGCCATAACCCTTATGTACTATCAGTTCCATAGTGATTTGTTTAATACGCTCGATTTTATTTTCATCAATAGGTCGTGCCATGTTGTTTTATTTTGAGTGAATATTCATTCATTTATTAAGATGCAAATATACAACGTATTTAAAATACATTGTTCAGTTGTTAACAGATTTTAAGAAAATTATTTATAATATACAGTATTTGAGTAGTTTATCAGGCGCAAATTATCTTAACACAGTAAATTTTTTATACATTTTTTTATCACCCGACTCCGTTACAAAAAAATAAATTCCATTCTGTAAGTTGGAAATATCAATAATCAGCATGCCGCTACTTTCATTCTTAAAATTGGTTTTCACCTTATTCCCTACCAGATCATATATGCTATAATTAACATCAGAATTAGTTTTTACATAAAGAGATGTTGAAGCCGGATTTGGATAAACAGAAACAGTTAAACCCATGCTTATATCATTTTCATTCAATGTTGAACTTGCAGCCAGCCAGATGGTTGCATTAACAATTAATTTTTCATGATTTCCGTTTGCATCTGCTATCCATCCGTCGTATAATTGGTCGTTGGGATCGCCGGTTCCGTCATCAGTCGGGGAGCTATCGCCCAAAACGAAAATTTTGCCATTACCATATGTTGCCCTTGCTGCAAGCACATTGGCACTTCCTGTTGTACTACTTGTTTTATAAATTAATCCTTTGACAGAAGAGTTATGAGAAGAATTCAAGGTGAAAGAAGTTCCGTTGGACCATTGTACCTTTGTTACATTGCCCATTACTCCATGTAAAATAGAATCAGACGGCAAATTAGCTATATAAGAATACGTACCGGAAAAGTTTGCTGAATCGACAGAAATGCCAAATGGGTCGGTCTGTACAGGGTTATTGATCATAAAATCTTTCCATATCTGCTGCGAATCCCAACCGTCACCATTTCTGTCAGAATCGGCATGGTCTGAAACAATAAATAATCCGCCTCCGTTTTGCACAAAATTCATGATGGCAGTCTTTTCTGCTGTTGTAAACTTAATATTGGGTTCATCGACTACAAATACTTTATAATGTGACAAATCCTGCGCGTTTGACGAGTTCCCATAGGTTATGAAACCATTGTAAGGAAGTGTTTCCACCTGATAGCCCTTTTTTACCATATCAATACCCCACGCAGAGATAGCACCGTCCCATGTATCTTCGGCAGAAGTTGAGGTAATCGTTGATTGGGAAGGATTAGGAAATTGCTGTGGGTTTGAATCTGTATGATAACTATCCGATCCGGTTACCATGATACCGGATGAATTATAACCCAGGTTATGCAGATCTGCATCAATAACCCAATCAGCATTTGCTGCCATTTCTGCTTTGGTTGCGTCAAATAAAATTTTCACCTGTGCAGAGGCGAACTGAAGAAAAAGCAGACCAACCAATAGAAAACTGTAAAATTTCTTCATAAAAAACATTTAAGGATAAATTAGACGCTCGCAAAGCCCAAAGGTTGCATCAGGTAGAAAATAACATTGGTAAATATTTAAAGACAGGAAACACCTGTATCAGAAAAAAGATTATTTTTTCTTCTGTACATTATTCGTTGGTGCTGAAGAATTGTATGTTTTATCATATAAAATGTCACCTGTTTTTTTGTAAACAACAAGCATTCTTACTTTATCTGCTTTCAGGGTATTCACTTTACACAATATTGTTCCTCTCATTATGTCCTGATACTTAAAAGAAACTGTTTCCTTACCCGATGGTGTAAAAATGAAATAAATTTCATAATTTTTTCTATCCTTTTCTATATCCAAACCTTTTTTTTCATCTATAGGAATGAACAAATTTTCTTCAAGCCCAAGATACCCTTGTTTCATCTTAGTAGGCAAGGATTTAAAATAAATTGTTAAAGACTGAACATCATTTTCATCTATTTTTACTGATTTTGGTGGTGTTGCAGATGATGTTCCTCTGCCAACATTAGATCCCATATTTATATAAAAGCCTTTGTTTTTAATATCATAATTCACTGGTTCATCCTCACTATAAAAGGCGTCTTCTTTTATAATATAGTATTGTTTTTTAAACATCTGCATTTTTATTTTTTTTAATTCTGTAAACTGTTGTGAATATTCTGGAGTTTTCTTATATACTTCTTTTTGTAAATCAGTTTCATAATCTGTTAAGTTATAATAAGAAAAAACATCCAAATCATATATGTAATAAAGTTGCCCGCTAGCAAGAGTCAATGTGTCAATTATTGAATTAATAGTTTTGTCCTGAGAAAAACAATAACTAGTTAAAAAGAAAAGCCCCAATAAAATTTTAAGTTGTTTCATATTATATTAATTTTTATATAAACGTGTATTTCAATATTATAATTTATAGCATTTATCTCGTTACTCTTTTATTTTGTCAATTTCACTTTTTGCTATTTTTGATATTTCATTTTCAAATCTATTTGGCCAAGGATTTTTGTTGGTATTTTTAATTAAAATTCCCGGATGTGGTAAACAAATTATATTTCTTTTTAACCCACAAATTTCCTTCTCCTTAATTTTACCATCTAAATAGCTTGTTGCTATTTTTAAGGACAGATTAAAGAAAACACTTGTAACTTCTACACCAAGTAAAATAATTATATAAGGATTACAAATCTCTATTTCTTGTTCTATTCTTTTAAAACTATTATTTGCATATTCAATGTAACTTGAACGATTTTCATTTATATCATATTTGCCAAGTTTTTGATAACGATTAACATGACCTTCTTTAAATAGAAACACTTTGACCAAATCAGTAATCCAACAATCAGAACGCCTGACTCCAATTCTATCCAATATCACCTCATTAAGCTCTTTGCCTGAAGGGATTGTCCTGACTCTAGAACCATCAAAGTATGATTCATTCGAAAAGGGGGAATCATTGTCAGCCAAAGGGACATCAGCAATGCCCTTAATAGTAAAAAATTTTGCAGAGGGATAGGCTCCTATAATCATAACTTTATTCAATTCTGTTTCAATTGGAACAAGAACATTAATGGGATTACCATATAAATATGTAAATTCTTTTGGATAACCTATTTCATTCTTATAGTTTTTAAAGCAATCTTTTTGATAATCTGATATAGTCATTGCTAATCTTTTTTAAAGCTAGATTATTTAGTTGTGAAAAACTAATTTCAATATAAATTCATAATGTAATAATATCAATTTCAAAATTAAAACAAATATTCCGAACAACAAACAAATTTTTGTGATTTTTTAGAAAAAATTCACACACCCCCTAACCCCTCTTTATAGAGGGAGAAGCTGTAGCTTATAAAGCATTAGCAATGTGTAATGGCATTTAATAAAGCCTGTCGCCAATGGCTGCTTTGAATTTTAGCAGATACAGATTATAATCGATATTGGCTTTTAACAGCATCCGTTTGCTCTCAGCCAGTGCATTTTCGGCATCCAGCACATCAAGATTGGTTAACGTACCGGCCTTGTAATTTATCTGTGCATGGCTGTATGCTTCCTGTGTTTGTTGGAGCTGAGTTTTAAACTGCGCGATTTATCTTCTTTCTTTTATATATTTTTGATAATCTGTTTCTAGTTCAAAATGGAAAAAGAATACTTTTATCAGATGATACTTTTATCTAACCTTAAGCTTATTTTTACCGCCATAACAGTAATTTTTATTTAAAACAACATTTTATAGCCCTTTTTTATAGAAATATTCAACTTTTTACCTCTTTAGCAGTATTTTTTTAAATATTTCTTTGTTTAATCTGGAACCTAAAGGAAAAAAGGACACTTCTTATTTATCAATATCAATCAACTTATATTTCATTTTGCCCATTCCCAATTGATAAGCATATTCTATCTGGTGCTTTCCGCTTACAGAGTTTGCTTTTAAGAAGGCATCATCGCAATGGTCGGCTTTGTCAACCAGATCGTGAGCAGCCGCTTCTATAGCCACAATATCTGTTGAGACAAGAATCCCGATATTTGGAACAAAGGGTTCTTTGGGGTGTCCTGAACAGTCGCAGCTTGGCGAAACATTAATAATGATGTTGAAGTATATGGAGTTTTTCAGTTCAATTACCGGCTTTGCATATTCCACCAGTCCTTCGAGAAAACGTTTGGTCTGTTCGGCGTCATCGGGTTTTGAAATCGCCCCGGAATGACAGGTAGAAATACATTTTCCGCAACCGATACATTTTTCTTTGTCAATTCTCAATGGATTTAACGAAATGGCATGAGCAGGACAATCATCAACACAGGCACCGCAGCCAATGCATTTAGTGGTATCGACTTTGGGAAAATCGTTGAAATGCATAGCTTTTTTTCCCACCGGGGTTGCCATTCCCATGGAAGCATTCTTTATACAGCCTCCAAAACCGGATCTTCCGTGCCCTTTAAAGTGAGTAAAATAAATAATGGTTTCGTATTTTTCAATATTTTTTCCAACCAAAGCCGTTTTGTAATGAGTTCCACCTTTTATCGGAAGGCTCAAAGTGCCGCCTTCGTCCAGAATATCTATCGGCGCAAAAGTAAAACCATGATCTTTAGCTAATTGAATATGAGTATCTGTTTTACTACGGCGACCTTTATAAGCAACATTTGTCTCAACCAGTGTAGCATTCAGTTCTTTGCAAAGTGGTTCTACCATAGTTGCAGGCACAAAATAGCTGTTACCGTCTTCGCCAAAATGCACTTTTATTCCGACATTTCCTTTTACATTCGCTTTTACATACTGAAATATTTTCATTACTCCTTCGGGCGAAATATCTTTTGTAAAATAAACTACAGCGCTGTCATTTACTGTCTGGGCACTGAGTCTGCTACCGGCAAACAAATACAAAGCAGTTAAAACCAGAAATAAACCGATTTCTTTGACCTTATTAAAAACATTTCTTTTCATTGATGACAATATCATTAGAGTATTATTAATGAACTGCAAATATAATATAAATCCTTCCTTGAAGATGGAAAGAATGAATTATCCGATTTATATAATAAAAACGGCTATCGTCGGTCTATTTTGTCGGCTTAACCTCCAACAGTTTAAACAATTTCCTTAGTAATTTATCACAAATAAAAACCTTTTACGATAAGTTTATTCATTAAAAGTATACATGAACGCAATCTAATTATTTTAAGTTCGGAATTAAAATATCAACTTTTAGATACGGAGTGTAAAACAGGACACCCACTACTGTCTATTTATTTTTAGTAAAATGTTTTTGGTTTATATTGTTTAATTAGCGTATTCTACTTTAACATAATACCTGTTATAATCAGAGATTGAATTATTATCATATAAACAGGTGATTTCCTAAAGGAAATTACATTTTTTAACGAGTTGCCTTTAACAGGTATATAAGTTAAGTCAAAACCTATGTAACTCATAAAAGGCTTACTAACATATTTATAGTTTATTTCTTCCCCAATAGATGTGTTAACCTCTATAGGGGGAAATCTATTCAAAGAATAGTTCACAAATAGACCAAATTCATAGGAGCCAGTTTCGCTATATAATTTTTCAAATTTAAATCCCGCTAATAATGAAGCACTATTAAAAACATGAAAATTATATTTGGCAAAAGAAGTTAAGGTATCGGAAGTAAAATCTAATTTGTATTTAATTTTATAAGAGTTAAAGTTATTGATATCAAATGAAATTCCATAATAATGTTTAAAGTAAAAATTTTCTTTAATCATGACTTTTTTACTAAAGTAAAAAGGTATTTGTAAGGAATGAAAGGTCGGATTATGATTAATATAACCTGTTGCGTAATTATCAAATTTTTCTTGAATTATTGAGTAACTTCTTTTTGTCATATTTAAACCAGTTGTGATTGAATATTTATTATTTAAGTTAAATGAAAAAAAGAATCCAGTAGAGAAATTCATTCTTCCATTTAGTTTATAATATTCAGAACGATTAAATTCAAAGGGGATAACATAGGTGGGATTAAAATTAAAACCAAGTTGAACTGTTTTTTGAGCAGACATGTTACAGCTCAAGAAAAACAGGCATAATCCAATTATACCTGTTTTTCTTTTGATAAAAAAAAACATTGACTCAATTATTTGAGATTATTATTTTCTTTACAATTATTTTTTCATTATTTACAATTCTAAGGTAATATATTCCCGGTTTAATTTGAGAAGTATTGATTTTAATTAAATTAAGTTCATCTTCTTTAATTGCCACAAGCTGTGAATAAATAATTTTTCCAGAAATGTCCATAATTTCTATATCAGCATTATCACTATGTAAAAAAAGCTCTAATTGAAATTCGTTGTTAGTTATTGGATTAGGGAAAGTATTTACATAAGGATCAAGAGATGGATTAGAAATTTTTTCTGAAAAAGTTGAAATTTGATAACTCTTTACATTATACAATGGATCCAAGTCGTCTTTGAATGTGCCATAACCAGACGAACCAATAACTGTAACTGCAATATCGTCTAAAGTAACGTTATTTATAACTTCTGATGGCACTCCTCTTGGATTATCTATTATTAATTCGTTAAGCACATCTTCAAAAGCAAGTGTTTTGGTAATTTTATTTCCGTTACCTTGTACGTGTTTAGGTCTTAACTGTTTTACAAAAAATACTTTATACAGACCAGAGATTTCATCGTAAACAGAATCTTTTGTATAAGTTAGTTCAAAATCAATATCTCTAAATCCACCGGTGGTAATTAATTTACCATCTTCAATTCTTACACTTGCTTCCCATAAGACCTTTTTAGGTGTAATTAATGTATCTTGGTAACCTTTTTCTTCAATGTCTTCAGGTACCCATAAAATAATTCTATAAAAAGAACTGAATTTTGTATTTACAGATGCAGAAATAAAACCTTCAATATCTTTTATCTTAATAATACCATTTCTATTAGCACCATTAATCATTACCTTCTGACTAAACATACTCCTGCTGAACCCATCTGGATTATCTGGGGCATATTCAGGTCTTTCATACTCAATACCAGCACCACAATACCATTCATTAGTGTAAGTAGAAATCCATGAACTAGATGGGCCATTCCCCGCTGCTGCATAAGAACATGGCACATTACCATTTGCTACAACTTGCACGTATTCACATTTAGCATCATTTTTTACTTGGTTATAAAGAATTAAGAATGAAGAAACGTGAGCATGAGCAACATATTTTTTGCTATACCATCGGCATTTGTTTCTTGTAGTTATACTACCACCTGCAAACGAGAAATTAGGCAGTAAAAAACATGCCAATAAAATAAGAGATACTTTTCTTAAAGCGCTCTCTCTAAAAGAAGTTAATTGTTTCATAAATATTTGGTTTTTAATGGTTAGAAATACAAATATATATAAATAAAATTCAAATGTCAATAGCTTATATGAAAATTTATAATATTTAAAATCAAAATATTTTTAAAATGCACAATAATAACTGTACGATAAAAAACGAAAACAAATTATTACAGGCTTCGTGACGAGTCAAATTTTTAAAAAAAACGCTACGATAGGAATGAGCCATTTGTAAAACTGCTCAAAAAATTTCAGGTAAAAGAAAGTTTCAAATCAGTAATAATCTCACAGTTGAAAAACACCTCAAAGAACTGACAAAAAAACATGCTGAGCCATTAAAAACCGTAAAAGTACACTTGACCGAAGTTACAAAAAAAACAGACCTGGGAGAAAAAAGTAAAGAAACCTTTGAAAAAATTAAATTCAAAATACAAGGCGGAAGTGGGAAATTACCAGGATCCTATTTTGAATAAAGTCGTTTATATCTGCGAGAACATGCATGAAATGTGTGCATTACCACAAGAAACAAAAAAACCGGACTAACCGTTAAAATCAGTCCGGTTTGGTCGGGGCGAGAAGACTCGAACTTCCGACCCCTTGCACCCCATGCAAGTGCGCTAGCCAACTGCGCCACGCCCCGATTCCGATTTTTACCTGCGCAAAAATCGCTGCAAAGTTAAATTAACCTTTTTAAATTTGCAAGATATTTTTATGTAATTATCTTTGAGCTTGAGAAAGTTTTAAAAACATATTATATATCTATCTGATTATATGTATATTGTAAAATTTATTATTATTAGTTTTCTCTTAACAACACAAATAGTTGCATGGGGGCAAAAATATACTATAAGTGGCTATATTCGAGACAAAAAAACAGGCGAAGACCTTCCCGGTGCCAATGTGTATGTAGAAGAAATAAAAAAAGGTACTTCGACCAATAATTACGGATTTTTCTCCATAACCCTTCCAAAAGGCATTTACAATCTTAAAATCTCGTATATCGGATATAGTGATGTATCCAAAAAAGTCACACTTGATAAAGATTTAAAATTAAATTTTGCTGTGGAAGAAACAGTTATTCAAGCCTCTGAAATAGTAGTAACCGGTGAAAGAACCAATAAAAATGTGGAAAGTGTGGAAATGAGCACCTACAAACTCCCGGTTGAAACAATCAAAGAAATTCCTTCATTTATGGGCGAAGTAGATGTGTTAAAATCTATCCAGCTGTTGCCAGGCGTACAATCGTCGGGCGAAGGGAATTCAGGTTTTTATGTACGTGGCGGAGGGCCTGACCAAAATCTTATTTTATTGGATAATGCGGTTGTTTATAATGCCGGACATTTATTCGGCTTCTTCTCTATTTTTAATGCCGACGCCATTAAAGATGTTAATCTGATAAAAGGCGGAGCTCCGGCCAATTATGGAGGTCGTCTGTCTTCGGTTTTGGATATCAGCATGAAAGAAGGGAATAATCAGACATATCATGTAGATGGTGGCATAGGGGTTATTTCTTCACGTCTGACCGTTCAGGGACCCATAAAAAAAGACACTTCCTCCTTTCTTATTTCAGGAAGAAGAACCTATATCGATATTCTTACCAAACCTTTTATCAAAGGAAAAATGAAAGAAACCGGCTATTATTCTTATG
>CAZDUU010000003.1:0-13512 GCA_964508675.1 uncultured Bacteroidales bacterium
AATTTCAGCCTTTATTACAGGAGTAATAATCGGCCTTTTAGCTCTTTACTTTTACAAAAAAAAGCAATTTAATAAAAAAGCAATTTTACAATGGCAGGAAACATTTGATGCGATAAGCGATCCCATTGCCATTCTTGATTCAAAAGGGAAGATCCTGAAATCGAATAAAGCGATGCAGGACTTTACTTGTCAATCACAGGGATTTCATTGTTATGAGCTTGTTCATAAAACCAATAATCATATAGACGGTTGTCCCTTGGTTCGCTCTATCCTTTCCATGCAGCGAGAAGAAATGGAACTGGATATCAGTAATAAGACATTGCTTGTATCAGTCGATCCTATAAAAGATAATAATGCATATGTACATACAATTAAAGACGTCACTAAATTAAAAAATATCCAAAAGGTTGTAGAAGACGAAAAAAGAAAATTTGAAATACTGGTAAACAATTTACCTGGATTTGTTTACAGATGTGCTAACGATAAAGAATGGACCATGATGTACATCAGTGACGGATGCTACACCGTTACAGGTTACAAACCATCAGAAATAATCAATAACGAAACTATTTCATTTAACAATATCATTGCATCTGAGTACCATGAATATTTGTGGAAAAAATGGCAAAAAGCTTTAAATGAAAAATTAACTTTCGAAGATGAATATGAAATTGTAACTAAGACTGGTGAAAAAAGATGGGTTTGGGAAAGAGGCCAAGGAATTTTCGATGGGAATGGGAACCTACTTTTTCTGGAAGGATTTATTACGGATATTACTGATAAAAATAAAATCTTGAATGCTCTGCAGGAAAGCGAAGAAAAATTTAAAGCATTAACAGATTCTACAACAGCAAGCATATTTATATACCAAAATGAGAATTTTATATATTTAAATCCGGCAACCGAACATTTGACAGGGTATAGTTCAGATGAATTAATTAACCTGAAGTTCTGGGATATTGTTAACCCTGATTACAGAGATATTGTAAAGGAAAGAGGAAAAATGAGGTTACTGGGGATCCCTCAACCACCTAACTATGACTTCAAGATTATTAGAAAAAACGGAGAGGAACGATGGATAAAATTTAGTGCAGGTTATTTAAAGAATTATAAAGGAGTTTCAGCTGCAATTGGAACAGCAATAGATATCACAGAATTAATTGATATTCAAAGCAAATTACAGGAATCAATAGCTCAACTTGAAGAAGGTGAAAGAATGCTAAAACAGCAGAATGAAGAATACATTTCTCTGAACGAAGAACTTACTCAAAATAATCAAAGAATTCATAAATTAAACGACGACCTAATAAAAGCAAAAGAAAAAGCCGAAGAAAGTGACCGTTTAAAAACTTCATTTTTAAACAATATCTCACATGAAATAAGGACTCCCTTAAATGCAATTTTAGGATTCTCTGACCTCCTGACTAAAAAGAATTTAGCAGCCGAAAAGCATGATCAATACCTTAATATTATTCAAGCAAGCGGAAAGCATTTATTAAGCATTATTACAAATATTATCAATGTAGCAACCATCGAAGCCGGCGAGGAAAAAATCTATTATCAGAAAATTAATTTAAACAGCCTGATCGAAAATACAATTAAATCCTTAATTGTACTTACTTCAAAGAAAAACATTGAAATCTCTATGACATCAAGACTTCATGATGAAAAAACATGGCTGCTTTCTGACGAAACAAAATTACATCAAATTATTTCGAACCTACTTACTAATGCAATAAAATTTACTGACGAAGGTTTTATTCACATTGCCGTAAAAGAAAAAAACGATAAAATCACTATTTCAGTTAAAGATACAGGGATTGGAATTGAAGAAAATATACAACCATATATTTTTGAAAGGTTTGTACAAGTTGGTGATATAATAAAAAAAAATCCCTCAAGCGGAATGGGATTAGGTCTTTCGTTAGTAAAATCATATGTTCAGCTTTTAAATGGGACTATTGAACTTCACTCAAAAGTTGGATACGGTACAGAATTTATCATTACACTACCCTATTTACCTGTAACAGGTGTAAATGAAAAAAAATCTGATGAATCTAACTTTACTATTCCTGCTAATAAAAAGATAATTTTAGCCGAAGATACCAACACAAATATTGAACTTATTAAAGAGTATTTGCAGTCGTACAAAATTAATTTATTGATTGCTTTTAACGGAAAAGAGGCTGTTGAATTAGCAGAAAAAAATCCAGACACAGATCTTATCCTGATGGATATAAAGATGCCGGAAATGGATGGTTACGAAGCATGCAGCAAAATAAAAGAAATATTAAAAAACGTTCCAATAATCGGACTTACTGCCTATAGTAAAGAAGACGAATTTAAGAAGATGAATAAGCACGGAATGGCATCTTTTATTACAAAACCGATTGATAAATATTTGTTTTTATCGGAACTTGAAAAATATCTGAAATAATCAGACATACATTTTCAATGTCTGCTCTTTTAAGTAATCACGAAATTCTTTAGTCATTTTCATTGTCACATTGTTCATAATGCAACGATCAAAATTACATACTTGTTTATCCAAAGGGCACTGGGTAATTTCCAGTTTACCTTCTATAGCTTCATATAAATCAAGAAAATTGATTTCTTCAGGCTTTTTTCGCAACACAAAACCACCGGTTGGACCACGTTGTGAATATAAATATCCTGCTTTAACAAGGCGCTGAAAAATCTTAGCCACATGATGCTTGGATGTTCCTGTTATTTCGGCTATTTCCTGAACGTTAACTAGGTTTTTATTTCTGGCAATAATAATCATTCCATGTAGTGCAATTGAAGCTGCTTCAGTAAGTGTAACGACTTTTCCCATATTAAAATAATTACAGTAATTGATTACGCAAATGTAAGAAAAATCTTTTTATTAAACAATTACTATTTTTGCATATGGATTTTTTCATCATTTTTATTGTAGCAATCAGCCTGAGTTTTGACACTTTTGCAATCTCAGTATCAAGCGGAATAGCCCGTCAGGAAATAGAATTTCTTGAAGCTTGTAAAATAGCATTGACTTTAGCTTTTTTCCAGACTCTGATGCCTTTCGCAGGCTGGGGTTTTGGGATTCAGATACGTACATATATCGAAAATTTTGACCATTGGATAGCATTTGGTCTGCTCCTTTTTTTGGGGATAAAAATGATTCGGGAAGCTTTTAAAAAAGGAGAAGAAAAAGAGTTTGACCCCTTAAAACCACTCACATTAATCACAATTGCTATTGCAACAAGTATTGATGCACTTGCTGTGGGTTTTACATTTTCCATAATGAACATCCCCATTATTATTGCAGGGCTTGTCATTGGATTCGTAACCTATCTTGCTTCCATGACAGGAATTTTAGTCGGCAAAAATTTAAAAACAAAAAATCCTGGTCTAATAGATGTTATTGGTGGACTTATTTTAATAGGACTTGGGGCAAAAATTTTAATTGAACATTTAAGTAATTGAGCATGAAAAAAATAAAAAATCCCTATCTGCAGTTAAAAGATTATAATTGTTTTGGCTGCTCACCAAACAATCCTATTGGCCTGAAGCTTAAATTTGTTGTGGAGGGTGAAGAAGTTTCGTCTAAATGGACCCCCAACCGTAATTATCAGGGATGGACCAATGTTTTGCACGGAGGCATCCAGGCTACTTTGATGGACGAAATATCAAGCTGGGTCATTTATTCCTTTCTCAGAACATCAGGATTTACAGTAAGGATGAATATTAAGCTTCATAAAAATATTCTTATTTCTGACGGAGAGATTACAATTAAGGCAAAATTGATCAGTAAAAAACACAATCTTGCGACAATCGGAGTCAGCATTTTAAACACAAAAAATGAACTTTGTACTGAAGGAGAGTTTATATATTTCACTTACCCAAAAGAAAAAGCAATAGAACATTTTCATTTCCCTTCGGACGAGAATAATTTATTCGAAGAAGAATAAATCCAATTGTTTTTCACTGCAAAATAGAACCCCATAAGCGAAGGTATCAGAATATTTATCAGCCACAGAGCTGTATAAGCAAATATTATTTTTTCGTCGCTAATCATCAGTGAACCAAAAAATATTATTCCAACGTTGGAACGAATAAAAAGCTCGCTTATAGATGTTGTTGGAATTATTGTGGTCAGTAGAAACGAAGAAGACGAAAACAAGAAAAAATCTATTATTGCAATATGCGCCCCAAAGAATCTGAATAATGCAAAAAGCTGAAAACTGAATACTAAATACCTAAATACCGACAATAAAATAAGGTTCAAAATAACCAACACCGAATACTGTTTAAGGAAAGTCAGGAAATTGAGCCATTTCTCAGGTAAATATTTTAAAAATCCTAAAAGTAATGGTTTGAAAGCAAAAAGAAATACAAATACGAATGCCAATATTCCAAGAGCTATTTTTAAGTAATCGATGTATGACTCATAATACTTCACTTCAGTAAAATAAATGCACAAAAAACCAAAAATGAAAGTGATTAAAAGCTGAGTCAAACCGGTAAACATAGAAGAAAAAATACCCTTCAATTTATTTTCTTTTTCTAAAACCAGTATTTTGCCGACAAACTCCCCTGTCCTGTTGGGGAAAACAGTTGAAACAGCTACACCCATTAATACCCCTACATAAGCTTTTGAAAAAGAAATGTTTTGAACAGGTTTAACGGCAACAAGCCATTTATAAGACTCTATACCCCAATTAACAAATAAGAGTATAAAAGCAATTACAAGCCATCCTATTTCGTGCAAATCAATAGATTTTCTTACCGATTCAAAATCAAATGTAAGACTACTGAAACGATTATAAAAAAATAAAAGGGAGAGAATTAAAAATAACCAGGCAACAATCTTATAACCATATTTTTTAAAAAAAACACTCACTCAGCTATTATTACTTTTCCTGAACTATAAATCTGATTTTCAATTTTATAAGGCTTGCCATAAATGTATAAATTTCCCGAACTGAAAAGTTTATCTCCTGTTTCTTTAAATACATTTACGGTAAGGTCACCTGTTGATTTGTGAGTAATGTAGTTATAAGCTGTTTTAAAATCTTTAGCATGGACATATCCATATCCCATTATCCATAAATAGCAGACACCCGCACTTCCGTATATATACGTATCTCCTGTTCCCGCATTCAGTGAATATGAAAAAACATTACTTTTAACCAATAATTTCACTTTCGAAATGTCTGACCAATTATCAACCATCACCGAATCATTTGCCAGGGTATCCATCATGGTAAAATCACCATTTCCATATAAGTCGATAAATTTGAAAGCTTTTGAATAAATATGCATTTTTATTCTCTTGTATTTTCTCAACCAGTTGCATCGGTTTCTGTTTGTAATACTTAATCTGTTATCTTCAACTTTAGTTTCGATGAATGGCATCAGATTTTCACCGGCTTCAATCACGACTTTATTCGCTGTATCCCAATGCCAACATACATCCATCAGGCTATTAATTCTTAATCGCGTAAAATCACCAATAACTCTTGTTTCATTTATTGTTTCTCCTGCCGAATGAAAACATTTATTCCCTTTACTACATGAATATAAAGTAATTACTGCACTTATGAACAAAAATAGTACAAAAAAAAATGATATTTTCGTCAAATTCTTCATTTATCTTGTCTTTTTATCGTTTAAATTTGCGACACAAAAAAACAGACTTTGGTAAAGAAAAGTAAACATAAAAAGAAAGTTTTCACAAAGGTAATTTTGATTTCGTTATCAATTATCATTATTATCCTTGCTTCCATTGCTTATTCTTACTACAATAAAATATACAGGGAAAACGTTCGCATTGACCTTAAAGATGAATACGTATATATTACGACAGGGTCAACTTTTGAAGATGTGGTAAGAATACTCACAAAAGAACAGATTTTAAAAGATCTGTCATCGTTTGAATGGCTTGCTGAAGTAAAAAAATACAGCCAAAATGTAAAACCCGGTCGTTATCGTATAAAAGAAGGAATGAACAATAATGAACTCATCAACCTTTTAAGAAGCGGCAAACAGGAACCTGTTAAGCTCACATTGCGCGGATTCAGGAATTATGAAGTATTGGCAGGCTATGTCTCGCACAAAATTGAAGCTGATTCTTCTTCCGTTGTAAATGTTTTTGAAGATGAAATGATAGCTAATAAATATGGATTTAACGAAAACACATTTCTTTGCATCATTATTCCCAACTCTTACGAATTTTACTGGAATACTTCAGCCGAAGAGTTTATTGAACGTATGGCAAAAGAATACAAAGCATTCTGGAACGACGAGCGAAAAAACAAAGCACTTTCTATAGGATTAAGCCAGACCGAAGTTGCTACACTGGCTTCCATCATTCAGCTTGAAACTAATAAGCAGGACGAAATGCCCAATATTGCAGGTGTGTATATCAACCGCTTAAAAAAAGGCATGCTCCTTCAGGCCGATCCTACTGTAATTTATGCTGTCGGGGATTTTTCTATACGTCGTGTAAAACAAGAGCATTTAACCTACGATTCACCCTATAACACATACTTATACAAAGGTTTACCACCCGGTCCTATTTGCATTGCTTATCCCTACTCTATTGATGCAGTTTTAAATTATAAAATACATAATTTTTTGTATTTTTGTGCCCGCGAAGATTTTTCGGGTTACCATGCTTTCGCAAAAACACTCAGCGATCATATGGTCAATGCCAGAAAATATCAAAAAGAACTAAATAAAAGAAAAATTAATTAATATGGTCAGAATTAAGTTTGGAACAGATGGTTGGAGAGCTATTATAGCCAAAGAATTCACAGTAGATAATGTAGTAAGAGTTACTTTGGCTGTTTCGAGATGGTTAAAAGCTAAACACAAAAACCCCAGTGTAGTTATTGCCTACGATTTTCGCTTTAACGGAAAACTTTTCTCTGAGACCGTAGCAAAAGTATTGGCTAACAACAATATTAAAGTTTATTATTGCACGATCCCAACATCAACCCCTGCTTTATCACTTGGAGTTGTTCAAAACGAAGCTAATCTAGGTGTAATGATTACAGCCAGCCATAACCCGCCCGAATACAACGGTTATAAACTTAAAGGCAGTCATGGAGGACCGTTGCTCGAAGAAGATACCAAAGATATTGAAGCGCTTATTCCGGACGAACACGAACTTATTGTTGATTCATTGAAATATGATGAACTAATTAAAAAAGGATTTATCGTTGAAACCAATCTTGAAGATGCATATGTAAATCACGTCAACAGTCATTTTGACCTTGAAAAAATAAAAAAATCGGGATTCAATTTTGCTTTTGATGCAATGTATGGTGCAGGTCAAAATGTTATGCGTCGACTGTTTCCCGACATTCAGATGTTACATTGCGAAAATAATCCATCGTTCAAAGGAATTTCACCCGAACCACTTTTAAAAAACTTACAGGAATTCAGCCAGTTTATTGCTAAAAACGGAAAAATAAACGTAGGGTTAGCTGTTGACGGAGACGCTGACCGCATTGCATTATTCGATTCCAAAGGAAATTATGTAGATTCACATCATATCATTCTGCTGTTGACCTATTACCTTGCTCATTACAAAAAAATGACAGGCAAAGTAGTTACCGGTTTTTCAAGTACCGTAAAAGTGGAAAAACTGTGTGAAAAATACAACATTCCTGTTCAGCGCGTTAAAATCGGATTCAAAGACATTTGTAAAGTAATGCTCCACGATGATGTATTGGTAGGTGGCGAAGAATCAGGCGGAATTACAGCAAAAGGGCATATTCCCGAACGCGATGGTATCTGGATGGGCCTTATAATCTGGACAGCTTTGGTTGAAAGCGGAAAAACACTCGAACAACTCATTGACGAAATTTATGCAATTACAGGCAAATTCTATTACTCACGCTATGACCTCAAAGTAGATGAAAATGTAAAAAAAGCAGCTATCAATGCGTGCAAAAACAACTTATTCCACGAATTTGCAGGTGAAAAAATTGAACACGTTGAAACTCTGGATGGCTACAAATATTTCTTTAACGAAAGTGAATGGCTAATGATACGCCCTTCGGGAACAGAGCCTCTTTTGAGAATATATTCCGAAGCAACAAGTCCCGAAAGAGTAGAAAAATTTATTAAATCGGGGTTAGAAAGTGTACAAAATTTGAAAATTAAATAAATTAGTATATCTTTGCACCCGCAAAATTAAGTTCTTTTGCATTTGGAGAGATGGCAGAGTGGTCGAATGCGGCGGTCTTGAAAACCGTTGTTCTCGCGAGGGAACCGGGGGTTCGAATCCCTCTCTCTCCGCTCTGATATAAAAACCCGCTTAAAGCGGGTTTTTTGTTTTTTTAATTTGAGTTTATAGAGTATTACAGAAATTGTAAATAAATCTCTTTGCTTTCGGAGCTTTGTTCTTTCATTAACACTATTTGTCAAAAGTATCTTTTTTTTCTAACTAAAAGATTTTTAATTGATATCGTCATTAATACTTTTTTTAGTATCTTTGTTATTTTAATCGACAAACCTAAACAAATACAGCTATGGAAAACATTAAACTTTCTGCCGATTATGAATCTGAAAAGATTCTTTTAAAAGCAAAATCAAAACTTTCAGTACTGAACGAAACAAGGGTAAAAATTATTTTTACTACTTATAAAGACAAAAAAAAGCTCAGTTCTGAAGTAATGACAGGTTCTTTTACTTTTAAAGCAAAAGAAAACACCTACGTCAGTTTTAAATCGAACAGGGATATCATGCTTCTCTATAAAATTGAGTAAGACCATCCGACTATTTACTTTACATCGTCATTAATTTTCTCCTATTTCAGAATAGAGGAAAGTTATTTCTATAAAGACATTTTTAGGATCTATTAAATTATGAATTACAATTTTGCTGATATCCATTGCCATCCGACATTAAAGGCATACGGCAATTCATTTCCTCCCGACTGGAAAATCAATAGTCAACGTCCGCATAGTTCAAATCCGGCTGATAAGAATAATATCTGGCACTATTCCCCTCCTTCCCAACAGGATATAAATCTGGATAAAATCGGAATAACGCAGTTTTCGCAAAGTGACATGACCTCTTTGTATAAAGGCAATGTCCGCCTGATATATTCGTCGCTTTACACTCTGGAACGCGGATTTTTTGCCAATAAATTAGGAACAGGAACCATTTCGGATAAGGTGGATGCATTTTTAACAGGTGTAAACAATAATTGCGTAAACCATGTGCAAACAACTCCTGATTATTTTCCTGATTTACTTGCCGAGTACAAATTTCTTTGCGAAGGAAACAAACGCGAAACGGACATTTCGGGAATAAAATCAAAATATAATTTAGTCAACAGTGCAGAGGAACTTCAACAAACACTGGATGACTGTTCCTGCTTTAATATTGCGGTAATAAACACTATTGAAGGTTCGCATTCGCTGGGCTGCGGAATGGATCCCCAAAACCATCCGGTTACAAATTTCAATGAAATTATAGACAGGGTTAAATTGATAAAAAATTGGAAATACCCTCCGTTTTTTATCACCATGTCGCATCATTTTTATAATGAATTATGCGGACACGAAGAGAGTCTGGATAAAATCTCGTTTGCTGTTGACCAGTCGTTTGGAATGAAAAAAAACTTCAACCAGCATGGTTTCGATGTTTTAAATGCTTTATTGGATAAAAAAAGTGGAAAAAGGGTTTTAATTGACATCAAACACTTAAGCAAATATACCTCACGTCAGGATTTCTATAATTTCATAAAATTGCCCGGATGCAGTAGCGAAAATATTCCCATCATAGTAAGCCATGGAGCAGTAACCGGCAGTTCGTCCGATAAAATCCCATTTAACAAAGGCGATATTAACTTTTCTGATGATGAATTAATAACTATTGCCAAATCAAATGGAATTTTCGGTATTATGTTCGATCAGGGTCGTCTTGCCAGCAAATTCAAGATGACTGTTTTGATGAAATTTGCCGGACCCAAAATGTGGAGCAATCTTATCTGGCTGCAGATAGCACATATTGCCGAAGTTTTGGATAAAGAAGGACTTCCGGTCTGGAATCTTCAAACGCTCGGAACGGATTTCGACGGAGTTATCAATCCTATCAACGGCTTTTATACAGCAGAAGATTTGCCTCTTTTCAAAGCACACTTACTTGAACATGCAAAAAAATATATGTCATCCAGAGGCAAAAGCCTGAGACAGTCCTTTAATAAAATAGACGCAGAAGAAATTGTTTACCGCTTTATGTGGAAAAATGCTTATGATTTTGCTGTAAATAATTTATAAAACATCTTGGGGTAAAAAATTTCAGTCGTACTCCTTGGAATCATTTTATCATTATTAAGAAAATTATTTTCAGACTCCATAAACAGTTATGTTTTGAGGACATACATATTTAAAAGTGTCAATTTAATAAAACCTGCCAGAAGCTGATGTTTGAAAAACATTATTAATCAAAGAAGCAATGTGACTGATATAACTTCATGAGCATTGCCTGTCTAATAAATAAAAAACACCTAAAACACAAGGAGTAAAAATACTCCTGTTTATAAAAAAATCTTTTTTTAACTTTGGTCGCAGTGAACCAAACTCCAGAGCTATGAATACAGGTTACATGTTGTTTGATGAAGATATCATTAAACTAAGAAATTCGAAAGAATTTATGAAAGATATGTTAGACAATATACCCTCTGCTATTTTCATTTTAAACAGAAACCTGGAAGTGCAGGCATTCAACAAAAGTATGGAAGCTATATTTCCATATCTCACAGAAAAGAAAACTTTAAATAACCTGGTTGGTAATACAATCGGCTGTATCAACCCGATAGAAGAGGGAAAGGAATGTGGAGACACCTCTAAATGTGAAGAATGCCTGTTAAGAATCGCATCCATCTATTCTTTAAAAGAAAAAAAATCATTTTATAATCAAAAAATTATCAGAGAATTTTACATAAACGATATTAAAAAAGTAAGGAAACATTTAGAATTCTCAACAAGATTTCTTTACCATAATAAGAACGATATTTTAATACTAATTTTAAATGATGTAAGTGAAATAACTGAGCAAAAATTAAAAATTGACGAACAAAAAGAACAAATTGATGCAAGTATTCGTTATGCAAGGAATATACAGAAAGCAGTATTACCAACCCAAAAAAACCTCAACTCGGATTTGTTCAGCAAGTTTATAATAAATCTGCCCAAAGACGTAATCGGAGGAGATTTTTATTGGTTCAAACTCCAAAAAACAAACTTTTTCTAGCTGTTGCTGACTGCACTGGCCATGGTGTACCAGGAGCATTACTCAGCATCTTAGGCATTTCTATTATCAATAGTTTGGAGAACTCACTTTGTGAGCATACAACAGGTGAGTTTTTACAACAATTAAAGAACAAAATCAGGGATTACATTCAAACTGACGATGAAGAATCAAAACTAAATGATGGAATGGATATTTCATATTGCGTCATCGACTTTGAAAACAAAAAACTTCAGTTCAGCGGAGCTAACAATTCATTATATCTTGTTAGAAATAAAGATATATATACATTCCATGGCAATAAAATACCAATTGATTTGAATAGTGAGAATTTTACTTTTGATACTTACGAAACAAAAATCAAACAGGGAGATTTAATTTATCTTTCTTCCGATGGCTATAAAGATCAGTTTGGAGGCCCTTACAATAAAAAGATCGGGACTAATTTTTTTAAGGAAATCTTAACCGAAATAAGTAATAAACCTATGCCTGAACAGGAAGCATTATTACATAAAACTTTATCAACCTGGAAAGATAAATTTCAGCAGACAGATGACATCTGTATTGTAGGTATAAGGGTTAATTAAGTAGACAGAAAGATTGATACAAACATTTTTTTTCGCAACTGAGCATTAATAGCGCGAGCACCACTGTATATTCCATCTTATTTTTTTAAAATCCCAACTACAATCCACTGATTTTGTTGCTTTTCGCCTTCAACTTTATAACGGGCTAAAACCGGAATTGCCTTTCCAAAACCTTTATATTGTATCCTTTTTGAAGCGATTCCTTTTGAGATAAGATAGTCTGCAGCAGCTTTTGACCTGTTAACATTAATTTCGTTCGTTTCGTTTTTTGAGTAACTTTCTATCATTATTTCTATAGCACTACTTTTAAGTAAACTATATAATAAATCCAGGCTTTTATAGCTATTAATGGTGAGTTTTTCATTTTCAAAATTCACATCACGCAGCAAAAATTCTTCGTCCGGTTCAATATTATTTGGTTTGAACTTGTCTTTGTACTGCATTAATCTTACTTCATCAAAGCAGAATTCGAGAATATTATATTGATATGGTTTATCATCGGGAGTACTAAGTACCTGGTGATTACCGAGAATCATGTAGCTATAGCCTCCGTCTGCTTTGAAAGAATATGAAAATTTAACCCAGCTGTATAATGCATTTTCACTTACTTTTTCTATTAATACCTGAGGTTTATAACTAATGTTTTTTCCGAGCAGTTTTTTCTTTTCTGTAGAATCATTAAAGTTTGTATTGGTAAAATACAATCCATATTGTCCATATGGTAATAAGGTATCTATTTTTCCAAAAACGTTTCTCAAAAGAAGGTAGAAATCGAAATAATAAATGCTGTCTTTCTTTAACGGTTCTGTAAGCTTTACCTGGAATAATCCCTTTTTAAATGACAACATGCTATTCAGGTAACAGTAACCTTGATGAGGAATATACATTTTATGACAGGTGTCCTCTTTGTCTGTTTCAAAATCGCCTTTTCTATTAATTCTTTTAAAGCAAATATCACAATCGTTTACATGTAACTTTGAATTCTTTTTATAATACTCGCAATTATTGTCTTTTAACCAGTTTTGTTTTAATGATTGAAAGTGGTGATTGAATTTTTCAAGAAAATCCCTATAGTCGAAATACGGTGTTGAAACAGAATCGTACGTTTTAAGTGTTTTTGTTTCCAGATAATCCCATCCGAAAAAAACTTTCATGGGTTTGCCATTGATATTTTTAGTAATGGCCGGTTTTTCAAAATTACCGTTTGGAATCAGATTCTGAGCCGGTAGTTCAAAATTTAACAATATAACTAGAATCAAGAATATAAGAGTTCTCATAAAAGCTAATTAAAAGTTCCAATGAGTGCCAAAATTAGTGAAGAAAGCACATATATCAAAGAAAAGCTAATTTGAATTAAAACGATATCCTATCCTTGATTCAGTAATGAGATAAACGGGATGATCAGGGTTTTCCTCAATTTTTTTTCGCAATTGAGCTATAAAAACCCGCAAATACTGGGTTTGTTCTATATAGCTCATGCCCCATATTTCTTTAAGAATATAGCTGTGAGTTAAAACCCTTCCTTCATTTTTTACCAACAGACAAAGCAGCGAAAATTCTGTTGCCGTTAACTTAACCACTTCATTGCTTTTAGTCACCAAATGATTGGTAAAATCAATTTTAATATTCCCAAATTCAAAACACGAATTATTATTAGAATTTGGAGACAGGC
>CAZDUU010000004.1:0-13108 GCA_964508675.1 uncultured Bacteroidales bacterium
TAGCCAACCCTTTTAAAGCTGAAGAATTAGGCTTGATAGATGAGGTTATTAAACCTTCAGATACACGACAAATTTTAATAACAGCTTTTGACATGCTTTCAAATAAGCAGTATGCACCACTTTCGAGAAAGCATGGAAACATACCACTTTAAAAGTTAGATTATGAGTAAACGATTACTAATAGTAAACAGGGGAGAAATAGCTATACGCATTATGCATACAGCAAAAAAAATGGGCTTTGCCAGTGTTGCTATTCAAAGCGACAGAGAACCAGATGCTCTTTATCTTAAAATGGCAGATGAAATAATTGCTGCCGATGATTCGTCAGATGAAGGCCCGATTTTTTTGAATATTCCCAAAATTATTGAATTAGCCTTATCTCATCAGATTGACCTGATTCATCCGGGTTATGGATTTTTATCTGAAAATCCTGAATTTGCAGCCGCCTGTATTAAAAACGGATTGAATTTCGTTGGCCCTTCACCCGAATTAATTAAAAATATGGGGTTGAAACCGGTTGCCAAAGAAATGGCTATGAAAGCCGGTTTACCATTGATTCAGGGAAGTGATGGAATTGTTGGCTCTACCAATGATGCGTTGGCCGTTGCCGTGAGAATAGGCTATCCGGTATTGCTAAAAGCTTCAGCCGGAGGTGGCGGAAGAGGAATGCGTATTGTAGAAAAACCCGAAACAATGGAACGACTTTTCAATTCTGCACGCAATGAAGCTGTTACAGCATTCGCAAATGGTGATTTATTCATGGAAAAATATATCCGAAATCCAAAACATATCGAATTTCAGATTTTGGGCGATAAACATGGAAATGTGATTCATCTTGGAGAACGCGAGTGTTCGTTGCAGCGAAAACATCAAAAAATAATTGAAGAAGCACCATCTATGGCTTTAACTGACGAAAAACGTCAGGAGATGGGACAATTGGCGGTTCAGTTTGCGAAAAGTATCGGCTATTACTCTGCTGGAACTATCGAATTTATTCTGGACGAAGATGGCTCTTATTACTTCATGGAGATGAATACGCGTATTCAGGTTGAACATCCGGTTACAGAAATGATTACCGGAGTTGATTTAATTGAATGGCAGTTACGCATAGCTTTAGACGAAGCACTTAGCTTGAAGCAGGAAGATATTCATATTCAGGGTTGGTCGATTGAATGCCGTGTGAATGCTGAAGATGCACAAAACAGATTTTCTCCCGAAACAGGATTCATTGAAAAAGTATTTTTTCTCAGAACACCTAATACTCGTATAGAAACAGGAATTATGGACGGCGCTGTGATAACTCCTTATTTTGACTCGATGATTGCAAAAATTATTGTTCACGATTCGAACAGAGATGCTGCCATTGCACGAATGCAAAGAGTGATTGGCAATACCAGCATTCTTGGACTAAAGACCACCCTTCCTTTTTGTGCAAGAGTTCTTGAGCATCCCGATTTTGTGAATGGAGTTTACACTACTAAATGGATGGAAGATAACTATAAGCCTGAAATGTTGTATGATGAAAATGAAGAAAAAGTCGGGGCATTAGCTGTATCTATTATTTATGCTTTGGAATATTTAAAAGTGGCATCTAATACCTCTGATTATACTAATGATTCTTTGAGTATGTGGGTGTTGAATAAACGAATAAACAAGTAATACCATGGCAACTAAATATAACTACAAAAGAGACTCCTCGCGCTTGTTCATAGCTATGAGCGAAACGGGTAAAAAATATAAAATATATTTGCCGGTTGAATCTGATCCTATTATTGACAATCAGGAATTACCTATTCAGATGATAAACAATTGTCTGACCAATAATTGCTTTTCGTGGAATGACAAACGGTACACTTGTGTTTTAAAATCAAAAGACCAGAATAAATATACCATTTTAGTGAATGGTGTAGAATATAAATTCAGTATAGAATCCATCTCCAGTTACTTACGAAGAAAGCTTTTGAGCAAAGACGATAAATCGAAAATAGAAAACAACTTAAAAGCTCCCATGCCTGGTAAAATTATTGACATTTACGTGTCAGAAGGTGATCTGGTAAATGCCGGAGAACCTGTATTAAGTCTGGAAGCTATGAAAATGCAAAATGAATTTTCATTACCTGTCAACGGAATTGTTCGCAAAATACACGTTCAACAAGGTCAGTCTGTTATGAAAGATGAATTGCTGGTGGAAATTGATTCTATTGACGATTAGTAATTATTATAACTCTAATACTCACCTCTTTATTTTTTTAAATTTTTGTGAAAATTTGCTCGGTTAGAAGCAGGTTGGCACAAATTAAACAATTACTAATTTCATATCTGCATTTGAATCCATCATTTATTATAATATCTGGACTTGTTAGAGTATTTATTACTATACACAATGATTTTCTTCTTTGATTTTTACAGAGACTGCCTGTTAATAACTTCTTTCAACTTTTAAAAAGAGCTTTCGTATAAGGCGTGACTTAATTGTAATTTTGAAAAATTTTTAATTATGACAGATCAAAAACTATTACTACCCGATTATTTGTTCGAAGTCAGCTGGGAAGTTTGTAATAAAGTCGGTGGAATTTATACCGTTATTTCTACAAAAGCAAAATCAATATCAGATTTATTAAACGATCGTTACATACTAATCGGTCCCGATGTCTGGAAAGAAAATCACAGTCATATTGAATTTGTGGAGGATAGTTTTTTGTTCAGTTCGTGGCGCAAGCATTTGGAATCAGAAGGCATTAAATGTAAAATTGGAAGATGGAATATTGCCGGAAGTCCGGTTGCAATTCTGGTTGATTTTACTTCGTATTTTTCACAAAAAGATAAGATATTTTATGAATTCTGGGAAAGTCATAAATTAGATTCATTACACGGCCAGTGGGATTATATCGAACCTGCTTTATTTGGCTACGCTTCGGCCAGAATTATTCATAGTTTTTACGATTTTTTCATTACTGCACAGGATAAAGTAATTGCTCATTTTCATGAATGGATGACGGGAACCGGTGCTTTATATTTAAATAATAATGTGCCTCAGATTGGAACTTTGTTTACAACACATGCAACTGCTTTAGGACGATCTGTTGCCGGTAACGGGCTTCCGCTTTATTCGGGAATCGAAGATTATAACAGTGATGAATTGGTTCAGCGGTTTAATATTCTTTCAAAGCACTCGTTAGAAAAAAACTCGGCATTAACTGCTGATGCATTTACCGTTGTAAGCGATATAACCAATATTGAATGTGAGTATTTTCTTGGCAAAAAAGCCGATGTAGTCACACCAAACGGTTTCGAAGATACTTTTGTGCCTAAAGGCGAGGAATTTAAACAAAAGAAACAAATTGCACGCAGAAAGCTAAAAACGATTGTAGAAGCAATGACCAATGTCCCTGTTCCTGACGATGCATTATTTGTTGCTAATAGCGGAAGATACGAATTTCACAATAAAGGAATTGATGCATATATTGACGCCGTGGCTGCATTAAATGAAAAGCAGAGTCTGGGAAAAAATGTATATGCCTTTATTCTTGTTCCGGCAAACCACGCAGGACCCAGAACCGATGTGATAGAAAATATTCACAATAACGATTTTGTTCAACCAATCGAAGAAAATTATCTGACACATCACTTGCATCAGGAAGAATACGACCCTGTTTTAAATAAAATCCGCGAAAAAGGTATAAGAAACAAAGCAAATAACAAGATTAAGATTTTCTTTGTTCCTTGCTATCTCGACGGTGTTGACGGAGTCTTTAATCTTTCTTACTACGATTTGTTAATCGGCTTTGATTTAACGGTATTTCCATCATATTACGAACCCTGGGGTTATACTCCGCTCGAAAGTCTTGCCTTTCATATCCCCACAATTACAACAACCTTAGCTGGTTTTGGGTTATGGATTAAAAAATATTTCGATGATTATGAAAACAGCGTATTTGTTATAGACAGGACCGATGATAATTACGATGATGTTGTAACGCAAATCGAACTAGGAATCAACAGGTTTTCATCATTAACAGATGATCAACGCCTGATGGCCTCACAGAAAGCATACACCATTGCTTGCGAAATTCTTTGGTCAAAGCTTATCCGTTACTACATGGAAGCTTATAGTGTAGCATTGAATAAATCTGCCGAACGTTTTGATCTTTATAAAGAAAAGAAATTGCCCGATACACTATTTTCAGAAAACAACAACAATAAACCGCAGTGGCGTAAAATTTTAGTAAATACATATTTGCCCGATTCATTGCTGGGATTGAAAGAAATGGCTCAAAACCTATGGTGGTCATGGAATTTTCAGGCTCAGGAATTATTTGAATCTATGGATGCCGCTCTATGGAGAAAAGCTGGTAAAAATCCACTTGTATTAATGGAAATGCTCACTTTGGATCAGTACAACCAGCTTCTTTCTGATGAAGTTTTTATGAAGAAATATCAGGAAGTTTATGGATTATTTAAATCCTATCTGGCCGAAAAACCTGAAGGGAATGACTTAGTCGCCTATTTCAGCATGGAGTATGGGATTAATGATACACTAAAAATCTATTCCGGCGGTTTGGGTGTTTTAGCGGGCGATTACCTGAAGCAAGCCAGTGATTCGTGTAAAAATATGGTCGGAATAGGATTGCTATATCGTTATGGTTACTTTACCCAGTCGTTGAGCGTAAATGGTGAGCAGATTGCACTTTACCCGCCGCAAAAATTTTCACATATGCCGGTACTTCCGGTTAGAAATGAAAACGGCGAATGGATTACTATTTCGCTGGCTTTTCCCGGAAGAACAGTTTATGCAAAAGTATGGGAAGTAAAAGTAGGCAGAATTTCACTCTACCTGTTGGACACTGATATTAGCGAAAACAATTCCGACGATAGAACCATTACATATCAGCTTTATGGTGGCGATAATGAAAATCGTCTGAAACAGGAAATATTATTAGGAATAGGTGGTATTAAAGTTCTGGAACAACTTAAGATACAACCCAAACTCTATCATTGCAACGAAGGTCATGCTGCTTTTATCAGTTTAGAACGCTTGCGTCGGTTTATTGAATTAAGGCATCTGAGTTTTTATGAAGCGACTGAAGTTGTTCGCAGCTCTACCCTGTTCACAACACATACACCGGTTCCTGCCGGACACGACGTATTTCCCGAAGATTTAATCAGAACCTATTTGTCGCATTATGCCGATAAATTTAACATAAGCTGGGAAGCATTTGTTGGGTTGGGAAGAGTAAACGAAGACGATCCCAATGAAAAATTTTCAATGAGTGTACTTGCATGTAAGCTTTCACAGGAAGTGAACGGTGTAAGTCTTATTCATGGAAGAGTTTCGAGAGATATGTTTCAGCCAATATGGAATAATTATTATCCTCAGGAATTACATGTCGGGCATGTGACGAATGGTGTTCATTTTCCGACCTGGGTTGCAAAGCCATGGCTAAAACTTTATTCAAAATACCTTCCTTCTACATTTTATAGTCAACAACATTTAACCGACTCATGGAAAGCCATTGAACAGGTTCCTGATGAAGAAATCTGGAAGATCCGCACCCAGCTTAAACAGGATTTATTTGTTTATATCCGCAAACGATTGATGGAAAACCTTGAAATTCGCCAGGAAAATCCAAAATTTGTTCTGGAGTTGATTGAAAAACTGAATGACAATATACTGACTATCGGGTTTGCCCGTCGTTTTGCAACTTATAAACGAGCACACTTATTATTTAGCGACCTGAACCGCTTAAGCAGATTGGTAAATAATCCGGACCGTCCAATCATGTTTGTTTTTGCAGGTAAAGCTCATCCTGCAGACAAAGCAGGTCAGGATTTGATAAAAATGATTCATGAAATCTCACATCGTCCTGATTTTGTCGGAAAAATTCTTTTCCTCGAAAATTATGATATGGAATTAGCCTCTAAATTGGTTCAGGGTGTTGATATTTGGCTTAATACGCCTACCCGTCCGTTGGAAGCATCAGGTACCAGTGGCGAAAAGGCTATTATGAACGGAGTTGTAAATTGCAGTGTTCTTGATGGTTGGTGGGCTGAAGGTTACGTAAAAGGTGCAGGTTGGTCATTAAAAGAAGAAAGAACATATACTAATCAGTCATTTCAGGATGAATTGGATGCCGAAACTTTATATTTCCTTTTTGAAAATGAAATTGCTCCGTTGTATTATCAACGCGACGAAAATCAAATTTCACACAAATGGATTTCTCATATTAAAAAGACTATTTCTTCCATTGTTCCGAACTTTACCATGCAACGTCAGCTAAATGACTATTATGGCAAATATTATAACAAGCTATTTGAACGTAGAGAGTTGCTTACTTCTAATCAGTTTGAACAGGCGCGAAGTATTGCTGCCTGGAAGTTAAGAATGCTACGCGCCTGGGATAGTATTGAAGTAGTGGATGTGAAAACCCCTGATGCTACAAATAATCCATTAAAACTGGGTGATAATTTCATCGCAGAAGTAACATTGAGCCTTCACGAAATATCATCAAAAGAAATAGGAATAGAGATTCTTTTTGGTAAGAACGATATGGATGTGATTAAAGAAATTCTCTTCATTGAAAAAATGAAGCCTGTAAAAGAAGAAAAAGGAACAGTGACTTATTATTGCTGTATTCCACCTATAAAAGCAGGTGTTTATGATTATGCTTTCAGGGTTTATCCGCGAAATCCAATGTTGCCTCATAGAATGGATTTTCCTCTGGTAAAATGGGTTTAATTTATGATAAAAACTATTTTAATATTCGCCATGTTCATCCCTTTCTATGCTTTTTCGCAGGAAGTGACCGTCAAATGTCTTGATTTATCTGATCAGGATGCAAAAATTTTTTATAAAGGAATAGATAATCATATAGCTGTTTCTGTAAAAGGCATAGATCAGAAAAATATCAACCTGGTTGTAAAAGGTGGGGTGCTGAAAAAAGATAATCAGCAATATACTGTCAATACGAAGGACACAAATACGGTTGATTTGATTGTAATGCAAAATAAACCTAATGCAAAAGTAATTCAAACCATTAAGTTTGAGGTTAGGAGACAACAAGATGTGGTCCCCGAAATTAACGGTTTATGTGGTGGAATAGTTAGCGTTGAAGATATTCAAACATTTAAAAAAGTAGATTTGAGATATAAAGACAAACTGTTAATTAAACAGGAGTTTAAAATAGTATCTTTTACTCTGACAGTTGCAGAAGGATATTTAAAAGAATACAATTCCAACTCAGACAGTCTGACTAATGAACAAATGGAAGTGATTAAAAAACGAAAATCCGGACAAAAATTTTTTATTGAAAATGTTATTGTCGAAGATAGCAATGGCAAAAAGCGAAATGCAGGTTCTTTGGCTTTTAAGATAAAATAATCAGCTTTAACACCGTTTTTTATTTTCTTTTTAAAATTGAAAATAATCGTGTAATTTTGCGAAAATTGAAAATTTATGCGAAAGCTTTTATTGCTGATACCTGTGATTTTTATATTCTTTGCTTTTACGTCAAACAATAATGGACCTAAAGACCCTATTGTTGTAATAAAAACAAAATACGGAATAATCAAAATAAAACTATACAACGAAACTCCAAAGCACCGCGATAATTTTATAAAATTAGTAAAAGAACATTACTATGACAGCCTGCTTTTTCATCGGGTGATAAATCAGTTTATGATTCAGGGCGGAGATCCTGATTCGAAACATGCAAAACCTGGAGAAATGTTGGGAAATGGCGGCCCCGAATATACTATCCCGGCAGAGTTTGTTCCGACTCTTTTCCATAAAAGAGGTGCTTTAGCTGCTGCGCGCGAAAGCGATCAGGTCAATCCGACAAAAGCATCGTCAGGATCACAATTCTATATCGTTGAAGGAAAGGTTTTTACTGAAGAAGAATTAAATATTTTAGAACAGCGTATAAATCAGAATAAAAAAAATCAGATACTCGGACAATTGATGAATACACCGGAGTATTCCTGGTTAAAAACAAAGCTTGATTCAATGGTAAAATCCGGAAACCCCAATGCTGTTAATGATTTTATCAAAGAAACCGGTGAAATTGCCGAAAAAGAATTGGACAAAGCCGGTCGTATAAGTTTTTCGTCACAACAACGTCAGATTTATACAACAGTTGGAGGAGCTCCGCATCTGGATGGCGCGTATACTGTTTTTGGCGAAGTAATTGAAGGAATGAATGTCGTTGACAGTATTGCCTCCGTCAGCAGAGATAAAAATGACCGACCTATTGAAGATATACCAATTTTCATTTATTTAGAAGAAAAGTAAGATATGAAGACTTTTATTGAAGAACTATTAGACAAAGCACGAAATTGGAGCATAAAATCCACAGAAGATTTAGAAGCATTTCGCTCTGAATACCTGTCAAAAAAAGGTCACTTAAATACATTATTCGATCGGTTTAAAGAATTACCTAAAGAAGAAAAGAAAGAGGTTGGCCAGATTCTCAACATACTTAAGCAGGAAGTAAATCAAAAGTTTGAAGAGCTTAAACAATCGTTTGGTTCAAATGCAGAAACAAAACAACAACTTGACCTAACATGTCCTCCTGAGCCGATTCACTTAGGAAGTCGCCATCCTATCAGCATCGTGAGAAATGAGATTATCACAATATTTGAACGCCTTGGATTTATTGTTTCCGAAGGGCCCGAAATTGAGGATGACTGGCATGTGTTTACTGCGCTGAATTTTCCTTATGAGCACCCTGCCCGTGATATGCAGGATACTTTTTTTATTCGCAAAAATCCCGATATTTTGCTTCGTACACATACTTCTTCCGTACAGATTCGTGTAATGGAAAATCAAAAACCTCCCATCCGTATTATTATGCCGGGAAGAGTATATCGAAATGAAGCAATTTCTGCACGGGCTCACTGCTTTTTCCACCAGGTTGAAGGTTTGTATATCGACAAGAAAGTTTCATTTGCAGACCTTAAGCAAACACTTTTGTATTTTGCCCGTGAAATGTTCGGTTCTAATACCCAGATACGTTTACGTCCGTCATATTTTCCTTTTACTGAACCATCTGCAGAAATGGATATTTCATGCAACCTCTGTGGTGGTAAGGGATGCAGTTTCTGTAAACACACAGGTTGGGTAGAAATATTAGGTTGTGGAATGGTAGATCCCAATGTTCTTGAAAATTGTGGAATTTCCAGCAAAGAATACAGCGGATTTGCATTTGGTATGGGTATAGAACGTATTACAAATTTAAAATACAGAGTCAAAGACCTTCGAATGTTCTCCGAAAACGACATTCGCTTTTTAAATCAATTTACATCAGCAATATAAGATTGGATATGAATCAGGAAGAACTATTTAAAAACCTTATCAGCCATGCAAAGGAATATGGCTTTATTTTTTCATCAAGTGAGATTTACGATGGTTTGGCTGCTGTTTACGATTACGGACAGTTAGGCTCTTTGCTCAAAAATAATATTCGCGAATACTGGTGGAAAAGCATGGTGCAACTGCACGAAAATATTGTTGGTATTGATGCTGCCATTTTTATGCATCCTACAACATGGAAAGCGTCCGGCCATGTAGATGCTTTTAACGATCCGCTGATTGACAATAAAGACTCAAAAAAGCGTTATCGAGCCGACCAGCTTATCGAAGAACATTTGCAGAAAATTCAGGATAAAATAGATAAAGAAGTTGAAAAAGCCGCCAAACGCTTTGGTGAAAATTTCAATAAAGATTTATTTATTGAAACCAACCCAAGAGTGGTTGAATACAGGAAAAAATACGATGATATTCATAATCGTTTTAGTAAAGCGTTAAATGATAATGATTTATCAGATATTAAGACTATCATTGACGAAGAAAAAATTGTTTGCCCTATTTCAGGAACTTGCAATTGGACAGACGTTCGTCAGTTTAACCTGATGTTTTCCACACAAATGGGTTCTGTAAGCAGTGATGCCGATGTGATTTACCTCAGACCCGAAACTGCACAGGGTATTTTTGTAAACTTTTTAAATGTTTACAAAACCGGTCGCATGAAAGTTCCTTTCGGAATAGCCCAAACTGGTAAGGCTTTTCGTAACGAAATTGTAGCCCGTCAGTTTATATTCCGTATGCGCGAATTTGAACAGATGGAAATGCAGTTCTTTGTAAAGCCCGGTGAAGAACTTGATTGGTTTAAATACTGGAAACAGCAGCGTTTAGCCTGGCATCAGGCATTAGGTATTCCTGCCGAAAGCTATCGTTTTCATGATCACGAAAAGCTGGCTCACTATGCCAATGCTGCAACCGACATTGAATTCAAATTTCCGTTTGGTTTTAAAGAACTGGAAGGAATTCATTCCCGTACCGATTTTGATTTGGGTGCACATCAGAAATATAGTGGAAAGAAACTTCAGTATTTTGATCCTGAAACAAACGAAAGTTATGTTCCATATGTAATTGAAACATCCATAGGTTTGGATCGTATGTTTTTGGCTGTTTTAAGCAATGCATACCAGCCCGAAAAGCTCGAAGACGGAACAGATCGTTTAGTGCTCAAAATTCCTTACATACTTGCACCAATAAAAGTAGCCGTTCTTCCTCTGGTAAAACGCGATGGAATGCCGGAAAAAGCCCGCGAGATATTGAAAAAACTTCAACCTCATTTCTATTGCCAGTATGATGAGAAAGACACCGTAGGACGTCGCTATCGTCGTCAGGATGCAATAGGAACTCCTTTGTGTGTAACCATTGACCAAAATACTATCAGCAATAATGTTGTAACCGTTCGTCACCGCGATTCCATGAAACAGGACGAGGTTTCGGTTGATAAGCTTTTGGATTATCTGGAAGAATATGTATCCATTCAGCCTGTTCTGGACAAATTGATTCAAAATGCTTGAAAAGCTGAATAATCATATTAATAAGATTGTTCAGACATTTATTTCATTTCTTCGTTTGATTTTTCTTACCCGTTACGGAGTTAAGATTAAAAGCGATGCCGGAAAAAAAGATTGTCTTATTCTTGCAAATGGACCTTCTTTAAATCCATTGATGGAGAAATATTATAATTTTATGATGGATAAAGATTTAGTTTGTGTTAACTTTTTTCCTAACACAGAATATTATTTGAAATATAAGCCGTCTTATCATATAATATCAGCACCCGAATTATGGAGAAGCGATGCAATGCCATTATATCTTAAACTGAGCAAAGAACTTTATGATGGAATTGCTGGAAAAACCACTTGGAATCTGACTTTGTTAATACCCTTCGAAGCAAAAAAGTATAAAGCTTGGCAGGAACCTTTGAAAAAGAACAAAAATATTCACATTACCTATTATAATCCGACACCTATTGACGGTTATTTTTGGTTTTGTAAGCTGATGTTTAACTGGCAGTGGGGTATGCCTCGTCCGCATAATGTTTTAATTCCTTCGTTAATGCTTTCAATAAAAAAAGGTTATAAAAATATTTATGTTTGGGGAGCAGACCATTCCTGGTTAAAAGAAATTTCAGTTGACGATGATAATCAGGTGCTTGTTAATCAAAAACATTTTTACGACGAAAATACGTCAAAGCCTTTGCCAATGAATAAATTAAGAGGAACACGCAAACTACACGAAGTGCTTACAAAATTTGTTCATGCTTTTAAAGGTTATTTTGATATAGATAAATATGCAAGATACAAAGGAGTATGTATTTACAATGCTACTCCCGGTTCATTTATTGATGCTTTTAAACGTTTTAAAATGGATTCATTATGATAAAATCTACTTCACTCGATTTAAACGGAAAAACTATTTTGGTTACCGGAGGTACCGGCTCCTTTGGAAAAAAGTTTGTTCAGACAGTTCTCGAACATTGGCCAAATATTAAACGATTAGTTGTTTATTCCAGAGACGAATTGAAACAGTTCGAAATGTCACAACAGTTTCCCAAATCAAAATACGATGGAATAAGATACTTTATCGGGGATATTCGTGATGCGGAACGCTTTAAGCGTGCATGCGAAGGGATTGAAATTATTGTTCATGCTGCTGCCTTGAAACAGGTTCCTGCTGCTGAATACAACCCAATGGAGTTTATAAAAACCAATATTATTGGAGCTGAAAATGTAGTGAATGCAGTATTAGATACCAATGTTAAACATGTAGTAGCATTATCTACAGACAAAGCAGCTTCACCCATCAATTTATACGGTGCAACAAAATTATGTAGCGACAAGCTTTTTACCTCTGCCAATAATATCAAAGGCAAGAGAGACGTCCGTTTTTCTGTTGTTCGATATGGAAATGTTATGGGAAGCCGCGGTTCTGTTATTCCGTTTTTTATGGACTTTAAGAAAAATGGCTATCTGCCCATTACACATCCTGAAATGACCCGTTTTAACATTACCTTGGAAGAAGGAGTAAACTTAGTATTGTTAGCCTTGGAAAGAGCTTTAGGCGGAGAAATCTTTGTGCCGAAAATTCCTTCTTATAAAATTTTAGATGTTGCAGAAGCAATAGCACCTGGAATTGAAAAACGTACAGTTGGAATCCGTCCGGGTGAAAAAATTCACGAAGAAATGATTACAGAACATGATAGTTTTAGTACTTTGGATGCCGGTGATTACTATATTATATTGCCTGTTTTGCCCGAAAATGAAATGACTCATTATCTGGAAAGCCATAAGGCAGTGAGAGTTCCAAAAGGATTTAAGTATAATAGCGGAACAAATAGTCAATGGCTGTCTGTAAATGAAATCAGAGAATTGATAAAAAATCATGTAGATAAAAATTTTACAATAAAATAATTATGCAAAACTCTATTCCTTACGGCAGGCAATATATTTCTGACGAAGATATTGCAGCCGTTGTAGAAGTTTTAAAATCTGATTTTTTAACTCAGGGGCCTGCCATTGATCAATTTGAAAAAGCCTTTGCAGAATACGTTGGTTGTAAATATGCAGTTGCAGTGGCTAATGGAACTGCTGCGCTACATTTAGCTGCTTTAGCTTTAGGTGTGAAAAAAGACTCAAAAGTCATTACCACGCCTATTACTTTTGCTGCTTCTGCAAACTGTGTTTTGTATTCAGGTGGCGAAGTAGAATTCTGTGATATCGATTCTAAAACTTATACTCTTGCTGTTGATAAACT
>CAZDUU010000005.1:0-13017 GCA_964508675.1 uncultured Bacteroidales bacterium
ATTTGGGATTTTCTGTTTGTCCGTAAAAAGTAGCGAAAAAGAAGGCTAAAAGTATGGTTGCTATTGTTGTTTTCATGGTTTAAAATTTCATTTTTTTATAGGACTGAATGATTTGCTCCTTCCTGAAACAATCGTTGGAATGGTCGTTTACCATCCCTGTGGCCTGCATATGAGCGTAGCACACCGTTGAACCTAAAAATTTAAATCCTTTGCTTTTTAAGTCTTTGCTCAGGGCATCCGATTCTTTGCTGGTGACAGGGTAATCAGATAATCTGACAATATGATTCACTTTCGGTTTTCCGTCAACAAAGTCCCACATGTACTTTGCAAAACTTCCGTATTTTGCCTTAATCTCAAGAAACCGGTGAGCATTATTCACGGCTGCTTCAATTTTCATTTTATTCCTTATGATACCGGGATTGAGCATGAGTTCACTGATCTTTTTCTGGTCATACTTAATAATCTTTTCAGGTTCAAAATTATCAAATGCAAGTTTGTAATTCTCCCGCTTTTTCAGGACGATGTACCAGCTCAGACCTGCCTGTGCCGATTCCAGCGTCAGGAATTCAAAGATCAGCCTGTCATCAACAACCGGAACGCCCCATTCTTTGTCGTGATATTCTACATAATCAGGCTTCGTCAGATTGACCCAGGGACAACGGCAAAGTTCTTTTTTATTGTTTGGCATGGTTCATCGATTTAAAAAACAAAATTGAACGAAAAATTATAGCTCCATCCGCGAAGATTCTGGTTGTATTTAAAAGGAACAAAATAATTGACCTTAGAATCGATCAGGAAATATTTGTTTTTAAATAATTCGAGCCCGATGGTGGGCGACAGGTAAAACATGTTTTCTTTAGTAGTTTTTCCCGAAGCCATTACACCTCCTATAGTATAGCCTGTATATAAATTCAGGAAACGGCGGGTTCCCCGTCCAAGGTACCTGGAATAAAAATCCTGACCAAAACCAATGATAAAAAGTTCAGAAAACGCCGTTGTGTCCGATTTGCTTAAACTGGTGTTTTTATATACGCCGATGGTTCCAAAACTTTTGCCCTTAGTAAATAAATATTTCAATAAATATCCCTGGTAATTTTTTCCGGAAATTCCATTTTTTTGTGATTCAATATTCAGGAACGAATACTCTATCCCCGGCATGTTGACAAACGAAACTCCGGTATATTCGGGACTTCTGGTTTCGTCGTATAGATTTACCGAAACAGTGTATGTGTTTTCCTTGTTATTCAGGTTCAAAAGTTCCCGTTCTTTGTTGAATATTTTTTCTTCGGTCAGTTTTAGCTCGTTCCAGAGTGTGATATAATTCTCTGATTTTTCGTCGTATTTCAGAAGAATTTCTTCGTACGAGGCTTTTTTCTTTCGCAAATAATTTAATTCCAGACTAATATCGTTAAACTTGCTGAGGTCTGAGGTGGTATTTATTTTCTTTGAGTTCGAAAAGCCCAGTCTCTTCATCAGGGAATCAAATTCCTGGTAAGTCTGATAATTAAGAATAACCTTTATAAAAAGATTAGTCCTGCTTTCGTTTTGGTCTAATACCGTCACTTTATTTGTTTGTAGAAAATGTAAAAGCATTTCTTTCGATGAGTTGAAATCGAGCGTATAAATTACATTATCCACTTCCGTTGACAGATATTGTGAGTCCGATTGTGCCGAAAGTTGCAAGGTCAGGCTTAACAGGAAAATAAATAAACCGGTTTTCATGTGTGTTTTTTGATTAAGATTTACGTAAACAAATGTAAACCTTATTTTCAAAACGGCAACAGGTTAAAAAAGAAAAATTTCCAGGTGTACTTCATTTGAAAAATGATTATCTTTGTTTGTCTAAAACCTTTGGATGTTTAAATTAAATTCGGATCTGGTAAAGTAAATAACCTTTGGCTTTTGTTGCCGGGGTTATCACATTGTTATACTCTGACATATTCGTGTCGGGGTTTTTAAGTTATTTTTTATTAACAAAGGATTGAAACCCAAAAAGAAACAAGGGTTCTCCATAAAAATTTAATATCATGAACGACGAGAATAAATCCATTCACGAATTTGACTTCCAGTTAATTTGTGAATATTTTTCATCCATTGAACGTCAGGGGCCGGGAAGTCCCGAAATGACCATAAAAGCACTAAGCTTTATTGATACTCTTTCCGAACAATCGCGCATTATCGACCTCGGCTGCGGCACGGGTGGTCAGACCATGGTTCTGGCACAGCATGCTCCCGGACTGATAACCGGTATTGACCTTTTTCCGACATTTGTTGATTTGTTCAACGCGCAAGCCCACAAGCTGAATCTTCATGAAAGGGTTAAGGGCATGGTAGGGTCTATGGACAATCTGCCTTTTCAGAACGAGGAATTTGACCTTATCTGGTGCGAAGGGGCCATTTATAATATTGGTTATGAGCGTGGCCTGAACGAATGGCGAAGGTTACTGAAAAAAGGAGGTTCCCTGGCCGTTACGGAAGCATCGTGGTTCACCGCAGAAAGGCCAGCCGAAATCAACGATTTCTGGCAGGATGCTTATCCTGAAATAGACACGATTCCGAACAAAGTGGCTCAAATGCAAAAAGCAGGTTATGTTCCTGTGGCGACGTTCATTCTGCCCGAAAATTGCTGGACAGAGCATTTTTATGATCACCAGGTGAAGGCTCAGGAGGTTTTTCTGAAAAAATACGCAGGGAATAAAACTGCCGAAGAACTTGTTGCCAACCAGAAACACGAAGCTCAGTTATATAGCCGATACAAAGACTATTACGGTTACGTGTTCTATATAGGAAAGAAGATTTAACCCGGTTATAGAATGATTACTTAGAGGCTGTTTCAAAACTTATCATTTGTCTGCTTTTAGACATCGCTCAAAATTAAACTGTCAGGCTGAGCTTGATCGAAGTCTAATTCCTTTTTGAAACAGCCTCTTTGTTTTGTTCTTAGTGGTAGTATTCCTTTGTTATTTGGTTTAAGTAATCCATAAACTCGTCGCTTATCTGAAAAAGATGGAGCTTTTTAGCCGCTTTATTGTAAAGGATGAAGAATTGGTAAGGGTTATAGAACGTTTTGAGCATTTCCTGTCCATATCCGGCTTTTATGATTTGGGTAGACATGTAAAACCCGATAGGATGTCCGTTGAATTTTACGATTTCGAGTAGTTCATCTACCATTTCATTTTCGGTTAATTCGTTTTTCGAGTATTTTATAATCAGGTTTTGAAATCGTTCCAAATCTGTTGGAGCCTGATTGTATAAATCTGTCCAAATTTTTACAGTTTCGGCAGTTTCTCCCAATACTGTGAAAGATTTCTGGTATCCTTCTGATTTGTCTATCTGATCGGCAATGCCTTCGTTTTGGATATTATCTATACAATGGTTTAAATCGCATTTGTAATTGAAATCGTGATTTTCAAAATGTTCCCTGTAATTGTGGAAAAATTCATGGGCAAGAAAATTGATTCGCTGTGTCTCGGCTTCTTTGTATATTAAGTTAAAGTCAACATATATCGCTTCGTCTTTCGCGGCACCGTCGAGATTAATAAAAAAGAAATAAACAGGCTTCAATTTAACAGCCGAATCAGTTGGCACTCCAAGAAAATCACTCAGTCTTTGTTTCGCTTTGCCGGCCAGGGCATTAAAATCATAATTTTTTCTGAACCATTGAATGGAGTCATAATGCTTCTTCACGTCGAGGTAATTTGTCAGCAGGCTTTTTTTAAACATCATTTTGGGGTTTTCTTTCATCTGCTCCGGCGTAATGCCGAGAATGCTGTCTTTTTCGGCTGCATTATAATGGCCAAATACAATGTTTATAGTGCTTTTTATAGTGTTGATTACAAAGGGGTCTTTTCTGTTGGCATATTCTTTATAGCAGGCAGAGCTGTCGAAATCCTGCCATTGTTTGGCTGAAATTTCTTTGCCCTCTTTTAAAACAGCGGTTACTTTTAAGAATTCATCGACCGAGCTTAAATCTGTTGATTGTGCGATAACGATGTTAAAACAAAGAATCCCAATGATAACTCCGGCTAATATTCTTGTAATCATGATTTTAATAAACATTTAAGAAGATTTCTCTCTCAAAATTAGCTTAAAACTTCCGTATAAAAACAGATAAAAGGCATAAATAAACTTAAATGATATTTAGCAGAGCTTGGCATATACGGGGAAATCCAACTGCATAATTTTATTTTTGGAGGGTCTGTTTTGCCTGCAAAAGCAGTAAAATATGCGAAGGGTTATCGCTTGTGTGTAATGAGGGTATATTTTAGCTGCGGTCTCGTCTCGTCAAGTTCTTGACGAGACGAGATTTGCCTTCAAAACAGACGCTTTTTTGCTACTTTTTTCTAAAAAAAGTTGAAGAAAAATGATCATCTCGAATTTAGTAAAAGTATTAATTAAACTTATATAGAACTTAAACACAAACAGAGCTTAGCGTTTACGGGGAAGAGACCTGACTAAAATAGAGCTTAAAGATAACGTGGAACCACTGAGCAACTTATAAATTTCCTCATTGTTAAAAATACAAATGCACACAAAAAACAATGCACAATGTTTTGTTTTATGCTTTAGTACATAAACTTTGTTGCTTCAGGATTTTTATCCAAATAGTCTTCAAAAATATTTTCATGTGAAAAGTATCTATCTGTTAATTTTTTAATTTGATCAAGATTTTCTTTTGGTCTTACAACTTCAAAAACAATTGAAGTAAATTCGCGTTGCAATTTTTCAGCATGTTTGACATATTTTGCAGAATCGGCCCTACTAAATAAATTATATGAATAGACAAGAAAATCCAATGTCAAATTACGATAACCTTGAAAAGCTACTGGCTTATCTTTTCCAAATGAATTGTGTAAATCTATATTTGGAAAAAAGAATCTACCTTTCTCAATCTGTGTAGATAACTTTGATAGTAAATTTGTTTTATCACAATCTTTATTATTTATAGATAAAAGCTTTAAATTTATTAAAATTTCAACTGTATCACCATGCCAGTCTAAAAGCTGTTTAGTATAATCGCTTAATATTTGAAAGGTAGCTTTTCTTCGGTCTATAAAATATAATATAAAAATTGTTCCAGAAATTAATAATGATATTACTGCGATTAGATTTGTGTAAAAATTTGAACTAAAATCCATATTGTTTCATTTTAAGCATTAAAAATAACACGTTTATTTATAGTCAAAAAACCGGTTTTATAAAACCAAATTCAGATGTATTTGTACATGTTTTAACCGCTTTTTATTTTCCTTAAAGTTAAAACATTTCTTTCAAACAACAAACAAATTAGTGCACAAAATTTTCATTTCAGAATTTTACATTACCTTTATCTGGTAAATCATGATAACATGACAAAAATTGTACTCTTTATTTTCTTTTATTTTTATGTACTTCAATTGTTTTCACAGACGGACGATGTCAATGTTTTTTATGAATCATTCAACTCGCAAAACTATTCGCAGGCCATAGAGCAGGGAAATAAAATTCTGCAAAGCTCCACGGTAAAAGATAGTTCATATGTCATGATTCTTCGCTATGTGGCATTCAGCTATTATGCTATGCAGGACTACGAAAAAGCCGTCGAAAATTTTGCACAGGCTCACGATCTCATTGCCAAATTGAAAGGCAAAGACAACGACGATTATATGATGGTGGGTTTTAACCTGGCGGTGAATGAATCGTATTTGGGTAAATATTCCCTTGCTTACCCGCTGATCGACGATTTACTTCAGTACATCGAGCGCAAACAGACCAAAAACAGCGAAGATTACATCACCTTTAAACTGCAACAGGCCAATATATACAACATGGCCGGCAGCTACGACAAAGCCACCGAAGCTTATGAAGATGTTTTTTCGGTCGTTAAGGCTAATTATACTGAGCAGGATACGCTTTACATGCAGATGGTCAATACGCTGGCTCCGTATTATTTGCAACACGGGAATTATGAAAAAGCCGAGCCTTTTTACATCAATGCCGTTAAGACCATGGAGAAAATGTACACCAAGGCCGACACGAATTACCTGTTATCGCTGAACAGTCTGGGCGAATTATACCAATATGCCGGCATGTATGCCAAAATGGAAGGAGTTTACAGGGAATATATCGATCTATGTAAAAACTATTTCGGAAAAAACTCAGCCGATTATGCTACAGCATTGAACAATCTGGCGGTATCCTGTGAAAAACAGGGAAAAAACAAAGAAGCCGAAGACTTGTATAAACAATGCCTCGAGATAAAAACAAAAGTTTATAAAAAAGAAAGCGGCTACTATGCACTGACGCTTTCGAATATGGCCGTTTTGTACGACAACATGGGAAAATATAACGAAGCAGAACAGCTTATATCCGAAGCCGTTGAAATATACCGGAAAGTATATGGTGAGAATAATGCAAATTACACAGTGGCCTTATCCAACATGGCTTCTGTTTACTCATCGTCGGGAAAGTATAATCAAGCTTTGGAATTGCTTTATCAGGCTGCTGCTTTGCAAAAGAAAATGTACGGGGAACAATACAATGCTTATATCAACAGCTTAAACAACATTGGGTTAGTGTATGAGCAACTGGCAAAATACGATTCTGCCGAAGTTTATTTTGATAAAACTGCCCGACTCGAGAAAGAGGTTTTAGGAAAAGAACATACAGATTATGCCACGACTTTGACAGGTCTGGCAGAGATAAAAACCATCATGGGTAAATATTCCGAGGCAAAGCAATTGCTTCAGCAGGCGCTGGCTATTCAGGAAAAAGCCGTGGGCGAAAATCACACATCGTATCTTACCACACTCAATAGTCTGGCTGGATTATACAGCACTATGGGCAATTATGCCATGGCCGGTAAGCTTTACGATGAATGTAAACAGAAATTTGCCAAAGCTTTTGGCGATATGCACCCCGAATATGCCACGTTGCTCAACAATGTCGGGCTTTTCTATTATCAGTGCGGAGATTACGATCAGGCTGAAAAAACCTTACGGCAGTCGCTGTTCATTCAGGAAGCTGCCATGGGAAAAATACATCCCGAAAATGTAAATATGCTGACAAATCTGGCAAATGTGTACATCAAAAAAGGGAATAATAAAGAAGCCGAAGCTTTGCTGCAGGAATCGTTGAACATTAATAAAGAAAAACTGGGAGTGCAGCATCCGAATTACATTACAACTTTGCTGAGCCTGGGCGTTTTTTATTATGAAATTGGCAATTACGACAAAGCCGAAACCTGCTACAGCGAAGCATTGGAAAAATATAAGAACATTTACGGTGAGAAAAGCGCCGATTATTCTTCCACATTGAACAATTTTGGAGCATTGTACATGGCGAAAATCACCCAGAGCGACAATGCACGACAATCGACAGAATGGGCACAAAAAGCCGAACAGTTTTTCAGGCAATCGTTAACCATTGACAGCACATTGACCGGAACAGACCATGCTGATTATGCTTTGCATTTGAACAATATGGCGGAATTGTACAGAAATACTGGCCAGTTCGAAAAAGCAGAGCAATATTACAAAAAGGACATCGAAATGGAGCAAAAGCTCTTTGGCGAACAAAATCCTTCGCTGGCAGTCACGTATCACAACCTGGGTTTACTTTATCTGGGCAATGGCAATTACGATAAAGCCGAAGAATATTGCCTCAAATCGCTGGAAATTAAAAAAGCGGTTTATGGAACCAAAAACCCTGCCTGCTCTGACGTGATGTCGAGCCTGGCTTATGTTTACGAAATGAAAAACGATTTTGCCAATGCAGAGAAATACTACACACAGGCATTGAACATGAACTACGAACTTGTAAACAACAATTTTTCATTCCTTTCAGAAGAACAAAAATCGGGATATGTTTCTACTATCAATCACTATAACGATATGTTCGCATCGTTTGCTCTGAAATACAAAGAGGTTAATCCTGCTGTTACGGGAAAGCTATTGAATAACCTGCTTTTCAACAAAGGACTTTTGCTTCGTTCGACCAACGAGATGAAAAACGCGGTATTGAGTTCAAAAGACGAGCATTTAATGGATGAATATAACCAATGGATTGGTGTTCGTCAGGAAATGGCAAGGTTGTACTCGCTACCCGAATCGAAACGCTATCAATCCGTCAGTTTACTCGAAGACAGTGCACAAAAATTAGAAAAGAAGCTGGTTTTGGCTACCCATAGCAACTTTGACAATCTTTTCGATAACGACTGGACTAAAATTAAATCGACATTAAAAGCTGATCAGGCTGCGGTTGAATTTGGTCATTTCAGACGTTTGGAGAACGACAATTCATACAGCGACAATTATTATGCTGTCATTACCCGGAACGACAGCAGGTATTCTGTTATGGTTTCTCTTTTCGAAGCTGACACGTTGGCAAAGCAATTGGAAAAACACGAAGGCAATAGTTTTAAGCAGGTAACGGCTTTGTATGCATCGCCGGAATTGTACAACACCGTTTGGAAACCTATGGATCCGGCACTTGTAGGAATTAAAAACGTGTATATTTCACCGGCAGGCTTGCTCAATAAAATTGCTTTTGCCGGATTGTACAAAGACCCAAAAACCTGTCTGCTCGACGAGTACAATGTCTATACGCTGACTTCGGGTTTGCAGATTTTGCAAATGAGTCGCGACGAGGCATTAGACAAAAATCCTTCGCTTTGCATATTTGGTGGTGCCAAATACAGTGACGACGGCAGCAATACTACCGGATGGGCATATCTGGAAGGAACATTGACCGAAGAGCAAAAAGTGGAATCTGTTTTTGAAAAAGCAAAATTGCCGGTAAAAGCGTTCTCCGGTTCGGATGCAAGCGAAGAGAATTTTAAGCTTTTGAGCGCCGGCAATTCCAATTCGATTGTCCATCTGGCAACTCACGGTTTTTTCTTTCCTGAAATAGCTGAGAAAGAAGAGAAGACAGAAGTCAAAAAGAGCAACGATATGGTTTTTCGTGCAGCAAATGAATCAACGGTCATGCGGGGCCTCATACATAGTAATAATCCATTGTTCCGCTCGGGACTGGTTCTGGCACACGCCAATAACGCTTTTACCCATTCCTATATCCAAGGCGACGATGGCATCCTTACTGCTTACGAAATATCAAATATGAACCTTTCCAAAACGCAATTAGTTGTTTTATCGGCCTGCGAAACCGGCCTGGGTGATATCAGGGGCAGCGAGGGCGTTTATGGTTTGCAGCGTTCGTTCAAGATGGCCGGAGTAAAGAACATTATCATGAGTCTGTGGCAGGTTTCGGATAAAGAAACCGTTGAGTTTATGGAAAGTTTTTATGCAAAATTACTGACGATTAAAAATATCCGTCAGGCTTTTGCGTTAACCCAAAAAGAGATGCGTCAAAAATATCCACCGTATTATTGGGCAGCTTTTGTATTAATAGAATAAATTTTCAGTATTTTTGAATAATTTTCCTTTCGGTATAAATGAGAAATACGATTTTATTTTTAAGCTTCATATGCATACTTCTTTTCATTTCTTGTAAAAAAGAAGAAGGTCGTTTTTTTCTGCGGATTATTCCCGCAACAGATTCTTCCATTACTTCACTTGTTGTTTCTGATGCACAAAAGAATATTCAGGCCGATAGTAATTTCTATCCGGTTGAAAAACATCTTAAAATAAGCTACACGCTTCATCAGGCAGTCAAATATGAAATAAAAGACTGGACAAGCTCTATTCCTTATAACCAGTACACATACGAAGATGTTTCAATCAGCGAATACCTTGGTGAATTTGAAAAAGGAGAGAAAGATAAATATTACACATTAGTTATCTCCTACAGAAGCGACAAAGGCGATCCTATTTTAAATACTTATGCAACACCCAATTACTATTTTTATGCATACGATTATTATGACGAATCGAAATTAACGTGGACCGAGAAACCATGAGTGAAGTTAAAGTTTATATAGGAAAAAGTAAAAAGTTTGAATTATATAAGACTAATTCAAAAATCGTCTTTCTGTCAATGCTTTTCTTCTTTTCGCTCAATGCTCACTCTCAGAACTACCGTTTTTCTTTTACAAGTTCCAATGCTTATTTTTCAGATTTTAATAAACATCCGATACTGTTTTCAGGATATTCGGCAAGTTATTTCATGCTAAGCAACCGGTTTGGTTTTGGGTTAACGTATTGCCATTATTTTCCAAAAACATATTATGGCCAGATAGGATTTTACGATTTAATAACAGAGAATATTACCAAAACAATCCCTGTGTATGCAAAAGGAGGCGCAAATTCTTTCTCTTTCGGTTTAAGCTTCGATTTTGTGCGGACAAAATCCGACAAATTCAAAATAGCAGGACTAACGGGACTTTCACTTTTTAGCCATACCGGAGAAATCGACAACGAGCCTTTTCTGAGTGTTTACGGGTACTCATATAATGTTTCGATTAGCAGTGGTTGTGTATATGCCGGTGTACTTTTTATTTATAAAAGGGGTTATGTCCCTGTTCAATTATCTATTAAAAGGCAATTTTCCATTGATAAACAAAAGTACAGTGACTTCAGGATCCCGGGATATTTTGAAATTAATGCGGGTATTTGCTTCCCGATAATCAAAAGCCCTGCCCCCAATGAAATTAGAAAGGTCAGCTATTAATGAAAATCAAAATCACCATATTATTTTGGGTTTTATTTTTTGCTGCTCATGCTCAAAAATGGGAAATGGGAGTTGTTTATTCTCCATATAGTGTCACAAAATTAACTTTTGACAAGCCTTATATTATCTTTGACAATTACACTTCGCTTACAGCAGGCGACAATAAATCACATGGTTCCTTTACTGTATTATCTACCGGAGTTTTTACACGTTACAATAAACGAAACTGGTTTGCGCAGGCTGAAATTAACTTTTTCGAAAATAAATTCAGAAAGCAGATACCAGACTGGGATTTAAAGAATAACGATGTGTTTTTTACCTACTCTTCGGTGGAAATTCCTTTAATGCTTGGTTTTAAGATCAATCCTTCAGGCATATTCCGGTTTCATGTTTTTGCCGGATTAAACAATAAAATAGAACGCTTTAAAACGGTTTTCTTCTCTTCGCTTTCATATACCAATATATTTACTGATGATTACAGCTCAACATCTGACGAAAATATTGACAAGGAATGGAGAGATGAACTTATGAAAAAGTTCAGCCCTTACTTTATAGATGGTATTTTGGGAGTTGGCTTTTCCTATTACGGAACTACTTTTAATATCCGCTACGAAAGCAATTTTACCAACCTAAACAGGGAGAAGGATTTTTATAATGCCAATTACAAAAAACTGACGATGATCCGTTTATGCCTTAACTTTAAACTTTATCAACCTTGGAAATTAAAAGAATAGGACATATTATCGTCGTTCTATCAATGGCAGTTGTGTTGATCTTTTCCTGCACAAAGGAAGAACAATCAGATAATTTTTCAGCCGGAATTCTTTCGACCGAAGTTATTTCGCACACTTATGCAAAAGCTGTTGTTCGTGTTCGTTTCTTCGTTTATAATGCAACGAAAGACAACGGATTGATACTATTCAAAGGCTCGGACAAGCTGAGTATCGTTTATGACAGCTTAAAAAGAATAACCTTACCCGAACAGGGGAATTTTTCAGCAGCATTTATTGTCAGCCAGGGAATTGATCAGGAAGCTAATATGGGCAATTATTTCACGAATTGCGAAGGAATCATCAGAAAACTGATGTACACCAGTACTCCCAACAACGAAATTATGCTGGTAAAAGCCGGAAATCAGACACATCCGACAGAACTCATCAGTAACGGATTTATTCGCGATGTTTCCGAAATGGACCAATCCATTGCCGAAATATACAAAAATGGCTACTACACTGCTACGGATACTTTAAGTGTACTTAAAACCATCGACTCCACCATGAATTACATGATTGCCAATGCTGCTTATCAAAACCGGCATATTTTCCTGATGATTTCAAGGAGGAGATACTTCTGGCAGGATGTAACCATAAATACGCTTATAAACAAAGCCAGACAAAACAATATCAAACTTCATATTATAGAAGATGATTACTATTACAATACATGGAGCAACATTACATTCCGAAAACTCTTATTGACCCTTAATTCCGGAAATCATGGATTATACTACCAAAATGCTGTTAAAGAAGACATTGGAAATATACCAAAACTATTAAATGGTGGAGTTGAATGCTATGAAATGCGGCTTACGCTAAACCCTACCTCGTCAAGTCTTTTTACGACAGGCAAAACATATGAATATGAGTTTACAATATCACTCTTCACCAATCAGGAAAAGAAAGAAATTGAAGTCCCGTTTAACATACACATTGAATGAGGTTCAATAAATTAACCATATTATTTTCTCTGACGGTTTTGTCTTTCATTTCGTTGAAAGCGCAAAACCCTGAGCTTACGCTACAGACAGGACATTCTTCAGAAATCACCGCATTTGCTTTTAGTGCTGACGGAAAATATTTAGCCAGCGCCGGAAACGACAACATCATCATACTCTGGGATTTCAAACTGGGCAAACAGCTTAAGATTTTAAAAGGCCATCATCAGTCTATCCGTGCTATAAAGTTCTTCCATCAAAGCTATCAATTGGTTTCCGCCGGCGACGATGGAAAATTGATATTATGGGACTTATACTCCGGAACTCCCAAACAAAGCATTCAGCTCAATAACGAAATAAAATCCGTTGATATTGGCGAAAAAGACCAGCTGCTGATAGCAAGCGGAATTTCAAAATATGTAAAAGTGTGGAAAATAGCCGACAGCCTCGAATTTTACAAAGAAATTCCAGTGTGGAGCGATGAAGACAGCCTGAAATATATTCAGAAAGTGGTCAAAAAAGCAAATATGTCGAACAACAAATGGACATCGAAAAAAGTTGCGGAACTTCGTGAAGAATCATTAAAGCCCATTCGTCTGACATGTCCCTCGTCTGTTTTTTACGATAACTCGGGCAAAATCATGACTTCACGTGCTTTTTTACTTCCCGATAATACTTTGTTGGTCTGCGATATCGTG
>CAZDUU010000006.1:0-12815 GCA_964508675.1 uncultured Bacteroidales bacterium
TCACTTGATACTACTACAATTAAAAACTTTGCAAATATAAATGCAAATTATGTTATTTCAGATTCATTAAATTGGACTATAATTTCAGGTTCTTTTATAACTGATTCATCTTATGAATATATTACCTTAGGAAATTTTTTTACTAATATAAACACAACCACCTCTATTAATAATTGTATAGCATATTATTATTTAGATGATATTTGTGTTTCAGAGGATTCGTTAACCTGTCCTTCAACAATTAATGTTGAAGAAAATTATTTGCCCAATGAATTTGAAATATATCCAAACCCAGTGGTTAATCAATTAACAATTAAACATTTTTCTCAAGGTAAATATAAATTATTATTATATAACGATATCGGATATTTAATGCTCGAACAATTATCTAATAATAATTATACAGACTTAGATTTAACCGCATTAGCTAATGGCATATACGTTTTGAAAATTCAGACATCGAAATCTATAATTACCAAGAAAATAATATTAACCAAATAAAATTTAAAAAAATGAAAACTGAATTAGTCCTTTTATTTGCAGCAGTATTAATGCTTGCAAATAACCGTGTTTTTTCCCAGCCATGGAAAACAAATGGGAACAATGCCAGTAACGATGATTTTATAGGGACAACAAATGATATGGCTTTAAAATTTAAAACGAACAATGTTTTGCAAATGAAAATAAAGAAAAATGGAGACGTTAATATATTTAATAATCTTGATGTATCGAAAAAAATAACCTCTGATAGTTTACATGTAAACAGTATTGAAATAGGAAAATCAATTTGGCTTGGATCTAATGATTTGAATACAATTACTAATGATATTTATACTGATAACGATGATTTGTATATTCAGTCCAATCCAGCTTCCCTATTTAATACTATTTTTAATTATGATTATGATAATAATTCGAATAACGGCAATGTAGGAATAGGTACCGGCAATCCGCAATTCCCCTTAGAAGTCAGGGGCGATATAGATATAACCGAAAGTGTACAAAATCATGGCTACAGAATAAGAGGTATTACCGTTTTGCAAACACAATGGTCAGGAAGTAGTTCAACAGCAATGCCTCTATCAAATATTTTTGTCGGAGAGTATGCAGGTGTTGTTAATTCTACAGGATATGCCAATTCTTTTTTAGGTTTCGAATCGGGCTGGTCAAATACTACTGGTCATAATAATACTTTTATAGGAAGAAGTGCCGGAAAAGAGAATACACTTGGAAGCGGAAATGTTTTTGTTGGGAGCGAATCTGGACATAACAACAAAGCATCAGAGAGAAATACATATCTTGGTGCAAATTCGGGTATGGTTAATACTGGAGAACGTAATACATTTTTAGGTTATGCAAGTGGAGCCTATATGACCTCAGGGCATAAAAATGTTTTTATAGGAGAAGAGGCTGGAAATTTAGTTCAGACTGGTAATGAAAATATTTTTATAGGATATAATGCAACTTCAAACCTTACATCTGTTAGTAATTCTGCTATTATCGGTTCTGAAGCTATTGTAAGAGCAAGCAATAAAATAATCCTGGGCAATAATACTCAATATGTAGGAATTGGTTTATCTAATGATACTTATGCGCAGGGCCCCCAGGCAAAACTCGAAATAGATGCAGGGTTAAACGGAGTACAACCGTCAACAGCTGGTACTGTTGGTGCCAGTGGTTTACGCTTTAGAGATTTGCGCTATGGAAACAACCCGACTACTGGTCAGTTTACTAAAGTACTCAGTGTAAATGCCCAAGGAGATGTTATTTTGGTGGAGGCGTCAGGTGGTGGTTCTGCTACGGCTAATAATGGACTCAGCATTTCATCACAGAACAATGTTGTTTTAGGCAATGATGTAGGTGGTACAGATGCAGCGCTAATCAGCGACAGGGAAGTGCCTATGGCCAATTATAATTTAGTTTTTACAAAACCTTCGGGTGCCGATCCAAATAAAAACAGGATAGGAATAGGGAAAAATAACCCAGCACGTACGTTAGATGTTTTCGATGGCAATGGCCCCCAATTACGCCTGTCCCGCTATGGTACTGTAAGATATACCGATTTTGAAACAACACCTTATGGGTATTTAAGAATAAATCCGAGCGATCAGGCTTATGCAAACAATGGCCGTGTGGGTATTAACCTTTTGGCCGGAGCAGAACCACAAAATACACTCGAAATAAATTCAAATCTTCAGCATTCCCCTTCAGCAAGCGGGTTAAGGTTTACCAACCTGAAATCGGATGCAACTCCCGAACTTAATCCCGGGACAGGAGTACTCTCAGTTAACGAAAACGGGGATGTAATATATGTATCAGCTTCAACAGGAGGTACAACATTGGGAAATGTATGCGGAACTCTCCCCACTGATCCGTCTTATAATCCGTTAACAAATAATTGGGAAGTGCCGTTAAACGGAAATAATTTTATTTTTTCGGGGCAGGGATTAAACATAAATTGTGTAGGTATAGGAATAAATGGTTGTGCTCCAAATGCTAAATTAGATGTGTTCAATGATTCTAAAGTAAAAGGAGGAAGTTTTGTCACAAAATGCGATGTAGATCCACATAACGATTACATCGGTGTTTATGGTGAAGTAAATAACATACCATTTGGATGCCAAAATGTAGCAGGTGTAAAAGGCCTTGCAATCGGACAGGCAAAATATAATTCGGGAGTTTGGGGAGTAGCGCAAAATGGAATTAATAATATGGCAATATATGGGGAGGCCACCTCAAATGCATCTTCAAATGTTGGAATACAATCTACTACCTCTAATGGTTATCAGTATAATTTTGGTATCAATAGTGAAGTTACAGGACATAGTGCATATATAAATTATGGAATTCGTGCGAGTCTTATTGGGAATAATACAACCATAAATTATGGAATATATTCGAAAGCTAGTGGAAGTAATTCTATAAATTATGCAGGATACTTTGTAGGGGATGTATATGTTAGTGGAACAACTAGTGGTACTGGTTATGTTTATGCCTCGGATATGAAGCTAAAAAGAGATACTGTAAGATTTAATAACGGATTAGAGACTATTAGAAATATTCAACCGTATTCTTTTAAGTATAATGGTTTGATAGGAACAGATAGTAGTAAGCAGCATACTGGCGTAATAGCTGGTCAGGTTGCACAGTATGCTCCTTTTGCTATTGATACTTTATATGCAATTGCTGATACAACTGATTCTATTCCATCAGAGTTTTTAGGTGTAAAAAGTGAAGCGATATTATTTACTTCCATAAATGCAATTAAACAACTCGATTCTATCACAACCTCTATCTCCAATAGAATAGATACTTTGAAGGACAACGACTGGTATAAAGTAGGAACTACTACTGCTCCGACTAATATTAATGACGATAAATATTCAAATGGTAATACATTTATCAATGTGCCTTCGGCTTATATTCCGTTACTGCCTTATGTGAAATTGGGCGTTTACCAGAATTATGGTGAGCTTGATCAAAGTGCAAATACTATATTTTCGACAACAGCCCGTTTTCAAAACGAATATACACATATACAGGATAAAAGTATTGCATATGGAATATACAGTGCCGCACAGGGACAGGGGTGTAATTACAGGTCATCGGCAAATTACGGAGGATATTTCAAAGCTAAAAATGCAAGCTTTAATTATGCCGGCTATTTTGAATCAACATCGTCGTGCAATAGCTTAAACAATTATGGTATTTATGCTTCGGTTCCTTCGGGCAGCGGATTTGCCGGCTATTTTAATGGCGATGTGACCATTACCGGCAACGAAACAAAGTTGTCTGATATTCGCTTTAAAAACAATATTGCAACCATTCCTGCTGCATTAAATATTATTGATCAGCTAAACCCTGTTTCGTTCAACTTTAATAGCGATCCTTCGCTTCTTACATTGCCACAAGGCAAACAATATGGTTTAATAGCACAACAGGTAGAACAGGTTTTACCTGAATTAGTTATAAATGAACTTATTCCTGCAAAGTATGATTCTGCGGGTAATCTCATCTCTGATACCATTCAGTTTAAAAGCTTAAATTATAATGCCTTTTTACCTATTGCTCTGAAAGGAATAAAGGAACTTAAACAAGAGAACGATAGTTTGAAGCAAATTATTCAGAACTACGATTCAAGGCTTAATGCTATTGAAAATATGCTTTCGCAATGTTGCTCCGAAAATAAATCGACCTCTGTTAGTGTTACAGTTCAAACACGTCCGGTAGTAATACCTGTTTCCGACAAAACTGTTCTTAATCAGAATCAGCCCAATCCATTCCAGACTATAACAACTTTTAGTTATATGCTGGGCGAAGAAGGGAATGTTCAGTTGGTTATTGACGACTCTTACGGACATCGCATAGCTACTTTGGTAAGTGAATACCAAAGCATTGGTAATTATAGTGTCGATTGGGATGCAAGCAAAGAGCAGCCTGGTTTATATTTCTACTCGCTGATGGTAAACGGTAAAGTATTAGTGAAGAAAGCCATAAAGATTGAATAGTTAAAATTAAAAAAGGCTGTCTGAGCAGACAGCCTTTTTTCTTATCAGCATTATTAGCTGATACTGATCATTCTGGGTTCTTTTTCTTTGGCTTCTTCCTTTTTTGGAATAGTAACGGTCAGAATTCCGTTTTTGTGCTGTGCTTCAATTTTTTCTTCATTGATGGTTTCGGGAAGAGTGAAAGAACGTTTGAAACTGCAGTAGCTGAATTCGCGACGCAGGAATTTCTTGTTTTTTTCTTCGTTTTCCTGCTTTTTTTCAGCGCTGACAGTTAGTACATCATTGTGCAGGTCGATTTTGAAATCATCTTTTTCCAAACCCGGAGCTGCTATTTCCAAACGGTAGTTTTCCTTTTCTTCGATGATATTTACCGTCGGAACGGAATTTTTAGTTGCCGGAACGAATCCAAAGATGTTGTCGAACAAGTCGTCATTGAATAAGTCGTTCATTAAACCCGGCATTGAATTTTTTGTGATTACTGGTAACATAATTAAGTCCTCCAATTTTTAAGTTAAACATTTTCGGAGTTGTAATTTTCAACTTTTGTACCAGTAGAAAAATAATGACAAAATGTCTTAAGTTAATAAAATAGTAATGACAATATGGCGTTAATAGATTTTTCCGATGGGATAAACATTGAGGTAAGGATCTGAATATTTGGATTTTTGGTAAAACCAATTCAGAATTTCATAACTGCCTGCATTCGGATTTCTTGATTTAAAAGCTTCAAAACTGCTTTTAACATTTTCATCTTTCAGCATCTCGCGTGCAAGAACTTCCAAAACATACGATTCTCCGTACTCTTTTTGTTCAAATATTGCATTAAAAAAACCAAACTGGAAGAGCGAAGCAGGGGCATCCGGTTCCAGCAAGTGAATCAGGACTTTATAGTGCGGTTGCTGAGCAGGAATAAGCACTGAACCTTTTAAATATTTTTCTTTTCGGTAGAAGCTGTTTATGTCATATGACTGAACTCTTTGACAACCTTCGTATGAGTTAGGAGTTAACTGAACTTTTGAAAATTTATAAAAAAATGTTTCCATAACAGAATCTTTGCTTGTCAAAGTGTATTGAATACGGTGTAAATCTAAGTAGGGAATAAGCATATCGGCCCATCCTTTGGGTATAATATAGTATTTTGGAATATCGACGGTTTTTGTTGCAACAAAATGATCAAACAAAGGAAGTTGATATGTTTTAGGTTTATCAGGGTTATATTTAAACCATTTTCCACCGGTCAGATCGCTTTTTTCTACCGTATATTCTACACCTTTAAATTCTACCATCTGGCTGTCGGGTAATGTTTTAAAGTCAACATTGAGCTTTTTGGGATAATTGCTTAAGTGTGTTGATTTTTCTCTATATTGTCTGAAATGTGTTTTTTGCTCAGCAAGTAAAGTCAGTACATTTTTCAGCATGAAATAAGTTCCCATAACCCTGGTTTTGTAATCTTTGAGCATATGGCTTTCTATAAGCAAACCCGGGCATTCGACCAAAGCTGTTAAACCCTGGGAAAGTGAAGGTGGAGTAATCCATGCACTTAGACCGCTTTCGAAATCAAACCAATTTCTGAAACTAACATATCTGAATATCGGATAACCGGCTTTTTCCATTCTCTGTGTTAAAGGTGGAATAAACTTATTTTTTTGCCAGTAAGAAATGGAGTCGTTCATACTTCCGTATATTTCCAATGCATAGGTGATAGGATATTGATAATCGGCACCATCGGTAACATGACAATCGACAAAGAAGTCGGGTTCCCATGTATAAAAAAGATTAAGCCACGATTTTATTTCCGGTGATTGTGCTTTTAAATAATCGCGGTTCAGGTTCAGGTTTTGAGCATTGCAACGCCATCCCATTTCATCGGGACCGTCCTGGTTAATACGGTTATAGGCTCCAAAACGTTCATGACCGTCAACATTCAGAATAGGAATAAAAAGGATGATATTGTCATTCAGCAATTTTAGGTTCTCAGGCTTTTGGATAATGTCTTTCAACAGTAAAAATCCGGCATCTTTTCCATCCGGTTCACCTGCATGGATACATGCCTGAATCAGAACAATATTTTTTCCTGATTTTTTAGCCTGCTCAGGAGTGAATTCTTTATCTTTTGCGGCAATTAAAAGCAAAATATCGCGACCTTCGTGCGTTTTACCAATAGTAGTTAGCTTTATGAACGGTGCAGCTTTTTCGAGCATCTGGCAATAAATTAATGTAGAATCGTAGCGTGGAGTTCTTTTAAAATTGCTTTTTTCAAAGTAGGTAGTCAAATCCTGCGAAAAAAGTGAAATATTTCCTAACAGAAATAGAGTTAATAAAAGTCTGTTCTTCATATTAATCAGTTTTTATTCAATTTACTATGTCTTAAACTATATGTGAAATAAATGGATAAGCCGATTACAAGCCAGATCAGGAATCGCATCCAGTTGGTTACTCCCAGTTCGGCCATCAAATATAAATTGGTCAGCAGGCCTAAGAGCGGTATCAGCGACCATTCGCGTACAATAGCAATAATGCTGACCGTTATGGCTACAATGATGAAAATTATATGTGGCCACGTGAGATACGAAATAATGGTTTTTATCGGAAACTGGTAATAAGTGAGCACCACAAAAAAAGCAATCCAAAGAATCGGAACAGTATACCTTGAGTTGATGTAGAAAATCTTGAATTTTCCATCGAGTTTCCTTTTACTTTTTTTGTCATCAAGCAAAAGTACTCCTCCCGAAACAAGAACAAATGCGAAGAGTGTTCCGATGCTTGTCAGGTCAGTTACTTCGGTCAGGTTCATAAACAATGCAGGAATAGCTACAAAAAAGCCATTGACAACAGTTGCAAACGAAGGTGTTCTGAATCTTGGATGAATTTTTGAAAAACGTTTGGGTAATAAGCCGTCGCGGCTCATGACCATCCAGATTCGGGGTTGTCCGACCTGGAAAACCAATAAAACGCTTGCCATGGCAATTACGGCACTCAAAGCAATAATGCCTGAGAACTTTGTCAATCCAAATTTTTCGAATGCATAGGAGAGGGGATCGCCCACACCAAGCTCACTGTAATTTACCATACCTGTCAAAACAAGGCTGATTGCTACATAAAGTATGGTTGTGATGATTAAGGCCAATATCATTCCCCGTGGTAAATCGCGCTGAGGGTTTTTGCACTCTTCGGCAGTTGTGCTGATAGCATCAAATCCTATATAAGCAAAGAATACACCCGCGACACCTTTCATTACTCCGGCAAATCCATGCGGGGAAAATGGTGACCAATTGGACGGAGTTACATAGAAAGCTCCTACTGAGATAACCATCAGTAAAACCATTACTTTTAAGATAACCATAAAGTCGCCGGCAATTTTGGACTCCTGAATCCCTATATAGACTAAGGTTGCAATAATACCGACAATCATAAAAGCAGGAATATCCGCAATGATTTTTATTCCGGCAATTTCGGGTGCATTTGTATAGGCCAGAAATGCTTCCTGAAGAGGATAAGACAAGCTGGTAAAGCTGACACCATGACTGAGTTGCAAATTTACTTCTTTAAATCCTCTGAAAGCAGTTACATAATCCACTGTCAGGAACTCAGGTATATGCATATGCATTCCTCTTAAAAGGGCTGTAAAGTAATCGCTCCATGAAATAGCGACAGCGATATTGCCGACAGCATATTCCATAATCAGATCCCAGCCGATAATCCATGCCAATAACTCACCAAAGCTGACATAGGCGTATGTGTATGCACTGCCACTTACCGGAATGGAAGAAGCAAAACGTGCATAGCAAAGTGCTGAAAAACCACAGGCAATGGCTGTAAAAATAAATAAAACAGAAACTGCCGGCCCCCCCTGAGACGCAGCAGTTCCGATGGTGCTAAAAATTCCGGCACCAATAATAGCAGCAATTCCAAGAGAAGTTAAATCGAAAAGTGTAAGGCTTTTCTTTAAAGAAGGAGCAGAACTGTCGTGAATATCGCTGACAGCTTCATGAATAGGCTTTGTCCTGAATAGTTTTATGCCCATAATTTATTCACCTTCTTTTCCTTTTTCCTTATCGGTTTCTTCAGCATCATCGGCATTATCTGTATCGCCACTGCTGAAATAATCCTGCATGTGTTTTTTAAACTTCTTTAAAGCAGTAGGTGCAGCAACAAAATAAGAGTAAGGAGCCTGTCCTTTTTCTACTTCAAGTTTTCTTTGGTCGGGTTTAAGTGTTTTAATAACCGTATTGAAGTCTTCATTACTTGACAGAACCTGCATCAGGTTATTAGCATATGAGAAGTAGTACCAAACATTGTCGCTTAATTCAAGATATAAGTTGATTTTATCACCACTTCTTTTCTTGATTACTTCCATGTAACCTTTGGTAATTCGGTTGACGTATTCTTTTCCTATCATACCGACTCCGATTAAGGTATCCGCAATATAAGAGCGTGTTTTTTGATTCCATTTAAATTTGAGGTCGTTTAGAACAATGGTATGCTCAAGTTCTTTTGGCATTTTTTTGAATTTTCCAAGGCTGTATTCACTGAATAATTCATTTGCTTTGCTTTCTCCCACTAATTCATACATCCCTTTTACAAATGAGTTTCTTGTTAAATCAACCGGTTCTAAACCGCTGATATTATTAATATCCTTTGTAAAAATATCCATGCATTTACCTTCGAAAAAGAAATCTAGGGCATAGATTAAATCGAGATAAACTTCTCCCTTTACAAGGTCTTCATTAATACTTCCTACAGTTATTTGTTTAACTTGTCCAAAATTAACACCCAAATCCAATTTTCCTTCACCATACATATTACATGCAGTTCGATGCAAGCTTAAATAATTTCCTGGTAAATTGAATTCCTGAAGTTTTTCTTTGTTTGAAATTTTGTATTTGCTGTCTTTTTTGTCGAAAGTAAGGAAACCTGTTGCTTTAAACACGGCAATGTCGCTGTAGTTTTTCCTTTTGGCAAGGAATGCAGGATAAATATGTGTAGAATCGTTGGTGATATAGAACCCTGAGTTAATGCGGTTATTATTAATATCGCGTAAGCTATCACCGATAGGAATGTATATTTCTTGAGGGTTAATCACAGATTTAAAGTTAACCCAGTAACGGTTCATTGCCTCACATTCATGTGATATCTTTGCAGAGCCGTCAAACGTCAGGAACTGCTGATTAGCCTGTAGATAAACATCGCCGGTATAAGCAAAATTTGGACTTAGCATAAAATTATCCGTTATGCCAATTTTACCTTTAGCATAGGTTTGATAGGTAGAATCGACGCTTACAACATCAAATTTTATAGTCTGCTTATTTTTGGTCTCATCGTAATAATCATAATAACCATTGGAGGAGTAGCTCTTTTTACCGTAAATATTAGTAGTCGCATTGTAGATAGTATGATACCTGTTGGTGTTGTTAGCTATAATTTTTGATTCCTTCAATGTTTGCATAACGGCATTTTTTTCAACAACTACTTTCCCATCGCCCGGGTAAACGGTAGCATCAGCAACACGTATTAATTTAACTTCTTCAGCAGAGATAATATATTTTCTGAGGTTGTATTTTGCTCTTGGAGCAATAAAGCTCAATGAATCCTGGTTTGGATGTACAGATATGAATTGGGAACCTTTCAACTGGACATCTTCAGCTTCGGTAGGGCTCAAGTTTTCTTTATTCTCGGGAAGCTTATCCAGAGCTCTTTTACTGGCGCTCATTTCAATTTCTTCTTTATCCATGTACCATGTAAACTGGTCCATGTAACAGATATATTTGTTCTGAGGAAACTCTACAAAAGAAGCGTCGCCATTGCTCTGGAATTCACCTTTTCGTTCGTTAAAGTCAATATGTGATTTTACATTATTGGTTTTGAATGAAAATTCATTATTATCAATGGCTTTTAAGTTAAAGTTTGAAGTGTCTGCATCAACAATATGTTCTTTAAAACTAAAATCCTGTGATAATAACTGAGCTGTGGCGAATTCAAGTTTTCCCCAACCGGAAAGACCTTTGGGTTCTATTTTTAAAGTTCCGGTGTAAGTGGCTTGTTTGTCATACATATCAAAAGGTTGATTGGTATTGGAGGCGAGCATTTCGTCCTTATACGGCATCCAGTGAATATAAATATTCTTACCCTGAACCGAAGCGAATTGAACACCTTTATCCTGTTTTTCAATTTTAAATTCCTGTGCAGTTGTATTCATGGAGTCGGGGAAGAAAATAAAATCATTTGAAATAGCCTTTGCCCTGACAAATTCTAACTCGCCGTTCCCGCGTAAACCTCTGTTACTTAAATAAACTTCTTTTTTATAGTTGCCTTTTCCTCCATATGCAGGAAACCCTTCTGTTGGTGTATTTCTTTTGAAACCTAAAGAAAAGTCTTCCTGTACGCTTAAAATATCATCAAACGGTGGAAAAATACCGGATGAAACGAAATGGCCTTTAAATAGCAGGTTCTTTCTAGTTAATGTATTGATGCTATCAAGTGTGTAAGGATAAATTTGAAAATAAAAATTATCTCGTTTATAAACTCCGTCAAATACTGATTTGTAGTCATAAAAAACATACGATTCTTTTTTACTGTTGAAAATAGGATATTTAGGAATGCTTTTTACACTACTCTTATTATTTGCCTCATCTAATAAAAGCTCACCCGAACCATTTTCAATGACACTGGTCAGATCGCGATCGATTTTATTTCCATATTTATCAAGTTCTTCTGTTTTAACTCGCATTTTTATGGTATTAATATCTGTAAGAGTCAGCTTAAACTGGTCGTATGTAAAAGAAAAGTTAGCCCCCATAAACAGGAACAAACCGGCTCTAATTTTACCGTCAAATACAAAGTCACGATTTTTCTTAATAATAATTTCCTGATCTTTTGGGAATATTGCTACATTTTGTGAATCGGAAAGGAATATTTGCAAAACTCCTTTTAGTTTTAAGTTATTATCTAACAGACTTAACAAAGCATTATAGTCATCACCTACGACATTGGATTCAAAACTTATTACATCATAATCTTTTTGTCCAACGCTGCATTGCAAATAAAAGAACGTTTTATCTTTAACATATACTTCGCCTGTTTCTAAAGAATAATTGATGAAACCTTTAAATGCTAGATTCAGAAGTAGTTGGCGTGTTTGGGCTGTGCTTAATTTATAATGATTCGCTACATCATTCTCGTTGAAACTCCTGCTATTTAATTTTTTTGAGATGGCCCTAAGTTCCTGTAAAGGGTTTCTGGAGTCATATCCCTGAAGCTCAATAAATTTGCTTCGACTAAAATAGTCCATGGATGTAAAAATAGCCTGCTTGTTTGTTGCTTTTGGAATTGGTTTGAAAAGAATCTGGGGATCGTTCAGCTTCCATGTCAGGTATGGAAAGTCTAATTCCAGTTTGTGGTATGTATCATAATAGGGACTGATTTTTAACCCTTCGTTGTTTCTTATGAAATATATTTCATTCTTTTTGGCGTCGTATGAAAAGACCACCCCGGGATGATAAATAGAATCCTTTTCTACGTATATTGAAACTGCGGCACTCTGGCTATTGATTTCATCTTCTCTGAAGATATATGATTTTGAAGCAATCTTCATTTTTAATGTATCTTTTCTGTATATGCTTAAAACGGCCATTTCTTCGCTGGTTCCTTCTCCGATAAAGCGATTGCCTTTGAGCGAAAATCCACCTTCGTAGTTAATGTTCGGAAATATATTTTTGATTTTATGTCGCTTGGAAAATGATTTGAATTGAGGGTAAATAGCTCTCTGGGTATCCACATCGGCCATTACTTTTTCTGAAAGTTTACCTAACAGCGGTTCTTTAAAGAATCGTTTATGAATGAGTACAACGGAATCGGCTTCGTAATTTGATTTTTTCATATCAATATTGTATTTACGCAGCTGTGCATAAACATCTTCAGGTTTTAACCCGCATCTTTCCCACGTTACTTTTCCGTTATAGCCGTTCCATTGTTCGGTAAATGCATTGTATGTCCCTTCAGTATTGGAAATTACAGCGCTATCATTTTTCGAAAAACACACAATATCACCTTTTCCCACCTGTATCAGAAGATTTTCTCCATCAAATACAAATTTTGATTGTGAGTTGCGTGTTTTCCATTTTACTGTGGTACTTTTCGCCAAGTAATGTTTCTGGACAAAGCTCAATATATTGTCCATGTAATTGTCGAGGGCATTTAATGTCGCTGTTTTTTTACGGCACAAATAACTGACTCCTTTCAGCCATTCATCAAAGTCAGACTTAGTATAACTTTTTTGCGCAAATTCAATCAGAGTACGTTCAAATTCTT
>CAZDUU010000007.1:0-12497 GCA_964508675.1 uncultured Bacteroidales bacterium
CCCCCAAAACCCCAAAACCCCAAAACCCCTTTTTTTATTTTTTTTAAAATTTTAAAAAATATTAAAAAATATTAAAAAATTAAATTAAAAAAGTGATTTAAAATTTTTAAATAAAAATTTAAAAAAAAAAATGTTTTGTTGGGGAAATGTTGATTTCCTTTTTGTTTCTCCCCCCCCACCTTTTTTCCAAAAACCAATTCCGGGTTTTAAATCTTTTTTTCTTGAAAATTTAATTTGTTTTGTTTAATTCGTTAATTAAATTAAACGGTTCGATTGGCTTGATTTAAACGGCAGGAATTTTAAAGAAATTTCTGTTCCGCCACGTCCATGACTTACTTCTGTCAGCTTTGATAAGTTTAAATCATAACTTATTCCAACGGCCAGCCTGTCCCATTCAAGTTGAATAATAGCAACAAAAGCATCTCCAAATCTATAAAAAGCGCCGATATTCAATGAACGCGAAGCAAGGTTTCCTGTATATTTTGAAGATTCCTGTAAACGATATTTAAAATAGGTTCCGGCATAGTACATTCTGGAAGGGCCTTGCATTTGAACTAAAACACTCGGGTTAAGCTGAACAGGAGTGTTTTTAAAACCATATGAAAAACTCCCGTGAAAAACCATACGTACATAACGTTTGTCGGCATCTTCCTGAAAACCCGTATTCGGCATGTTGACATGGTAAGCAGCAAATCCGAGTTGAGCTCCTATTGCATCATTTGAAGACAGGGTAGAGGAGCCTTTTCCATAGCTCCATTGAATACCGGTTCCGATGTCGGGTGCCATTCTTTTTTCGCTGTCAAAATTTTCGCCGCTGGCCATTGAACTGTTATAGCTGTAGCCATCATATTGGTCTGTCCATGTCAAATTATCTACATCAAGTTTGCGTTGCATTAATCCTCCTATAATTCCTGCAGATAACGACTGCATATCGCTAAGCATGATTTTTCCCATTACAGCCAGGTTCGCATTCAATGTGCTCAATTTTGAAGTACCTGCCTGATCGTTTGCAATCACAACTCCTATTCCTAATGAGGAACCTGTTTTTCCTTGTGATAAAAGTTTCATGTCAGCTGATGCAATGACCGTTGTGTATGGCTTACTGATGCTCTTCCATTGCTGACGGTAATTTAAGTTGATTCTTGCCGGATATGTTAATCCCGCATTTGCCGGATTTAACAGAACGGGAGATTCTAATGGTTGAGCTAAAGAGTAGTCTTGAGCAACCATTGCGAAGTTTATTAAAACCCCAAACAATATGGTGAATAATATTTTTTTCATAAGATCAGATTTTCAGAGTTATTAATTATTTCATTAATGTTATATCTCCCTTGAGGTTTTTTACTTCTCCATCTCTCATCGTTATATTCAAAATATACACGTATACGTCGGTGTCAAGAGATTTACCATTGAAATATCCATCCCAGAGCTGATTTTGATCGGTCGATTCAAAAATCTTTTCTCCCCATCGGTCATAAATCATCAATTCAAATGTTTTGACACATCTACCCTGAACTTTCCATGTGTCATTATGATTATCACCATTGGGGCTAAAAGCTAGCGGAATAAATAATTCTCCGCAATCATTATCTACGGTAATTACGATACATGCTGTGTCGCTACACCCACTTGTGTTGCTCCCGATTACACAATAATTTGTTGTTGAATCTGGAGTTGCGGTGGGATCAGCACAGTTGTTGCAACTTAATCCTGTTGCGGGAATCCATTCAAACGAAGTGGCATCTCCGCTTACAGTTAACGTGGTTGTATTTCCTATTATAACTAAGGTGTCTGATGCATTAATGGTAATTACCGGTTTGGGGTTAACAGCAAGTTGTAAGTTTAATATACTATCGCATCCGTTTACAGTCTGGAGATTTAGAGTGTAAGTACCGCTGCTTGTATAATTATTCCCATTCCATGTATAAATACTGCCATTGCAAACTTGTGCATTTTGAGTGAAATTATACGATGGATAGACCATTATTTGTGTTGATGCTGTACTTGTACATCCGCTTAATGTTCCTGTTACAGTATAAGTAGTTGTGTTTTGTGGACTTACATTAATTATATTGGTTGTGTCAGAATTGCTCCAGAGATAGGAATCAGCGCCGGAGGCAGTAATTACAACCGCTGATCCGGGACATACAGCCTGATGATCTGCAATAATATTAATATTGGGTAGTGGTTTCACTGTGATTGTTACAAAAGCAGAATCACTACATCCATTATTTGTTCCCACAACAAAATAAGTGGTGGAATTCGTTGGATTAACAGTAATAGTCGCATTTGTTTCTGTTGTGCTCCACAAGTATGTCCCGGCACCTGATGCCATTAACGAAGTGCTCTCTTCCTGACAGATAGTGTTGCTTTGAGCCTGAATCGTTACATCGGGTAACGGAGTCGTTGTGATATTTAAGATAATAATACTATCGCAGCCAGTTATTGCTGTTAGAGAGTCGCGATATTCTCCACTTAACGAATAGTAACCTCCATGCCATAGTAGGCTATCTCCCTGGCAAATGTTGTAGCTTTCAGTTGTGGAATAAGCCGGATTTACTATTAAATTCAGCACAAAAACACTATCACAACCTAAAGCTGTTGTCAAATTATCATAGTATGTGCCTGCAGTGCTATAAGTGTTTCCATGCCAGATATATGAGCTCCCCTGACAGATAGTTTGATTTTCGCTGTAATTATAAGTTGGGTTAACAGCTAGAACAAGTGTGAAAATACTATCACATCCGCTGGCTGTTTGAAGACTATCGTAATAGGTGCCATAAGTGTTATAATTTTGTCCGTGCCACAAATAACTTTGTCCCTGGCAGATACTGTGGTTATCGGTGTATTGATATGCGGCTCCAACATTAAGGGTTAAAATATATATACTATCACATCCGTTGGTTGTTTGAAGACTATCGTAATAGGTGCCTTGGGTAGTATAGGTGTTTCCGTGCCAGATATAAGGTTGTCCATTACAAATCCCGGCAGACTCATTGAATAAATAAACAGGATTTACTGCAACAGTTATTTGATCGGTTGAACTACAATTATTTCCATCAGTGCCTGTAACAGTGTATATGCTGGTTGCTGTAGGAATAAATGCTACTCCATCCGTTACACTGTTATCCCAAACATAAGAAGTTGCTGTTCCGCTTCCTGTAAGAGTAACGCTATTTCCATTACAGAGAACGGTGGAACTGGCATTGGCCACTACAGTGGGCAGTGGATTTACAGTGACATTTACCTGATCTGTATTTACACAACCATTTGAATCTGTTCCTGTAACAGTATAAGTCGCAGTAGATAATGGAGTAAATGGAACATTGTCAGTAACTCCGTTATCCCAAGTGTAGGTGTTTGCCCCAGAGCCAATGAGTGTAACAGGATTTCCAGCACAAATAGCAGTGTCTGAACCTGCATAAACAGTAGGTAGGGGATTCACACTAACAGTGACTGAACCTGAAACCGTATTAAAGCCATCGTTAATAGTTACGGTATAAGTTGTTGTTGATGTAGGACTTACTGTTGGGTTATATGTGCTATTTGAAAATCCAGCAGGATTTGAGGACCATGTATAACTATATGAACCACTTCCTCCACTTGCTGTTGCTAATAATTGGGTGTTATTGCCAGAGCAAATAACAGTTGGGGTTGCAGAGACTACAACATTAAGGGGACCCCCGTTAATAGTAACAACTATTTGATCCGTTGCAGTACATAAAGTAGTGTTGTCTGTGACAGTAAGTGTAAAAGTAGTTGTTGCTTCAAGATTTACAGTTGTTGGATTTTGAATAGTGGCATTAACAAGTGAATCAACAGGTGTCCATGAATATGAATAATTTCCTGAGCCATTTGTTGCACTTCCGGTTAATGAAGTAGAAGTGCCATAAGGGATGGTCTGATCTGTGCCTGCAGCTGCTGTAGGAGTTTGATTAACTGTTACATTAACTGAACCTGAATTAGTACACCCATTGCCATCGGTAATCGTTACATTGTAAGTTCCGCTATTAGTTACCTGAGCATTTGAAACGGTTGGATTTTGTTGATTGCCGATAAAGCCGGCCGGACCTGTCCAGTTATAGCTTACAGCGCTGCTTGAAGTCAGTTGGATATTTTGTCCTGAACAAACCGGACTATTTGAAGTAACAGTTAATTCTGGTACTGCGTTTATTATAACATTTGTTTGGCCGGTGGCAGAACAGTTATTGCCATCAGTAACTGTTACATAATACGTTCCCGCATTTGAACCATTTACAGGAGAAATAACAGGTGTAGAGCTGTTGCTTGAGTAGCCTCCGGGTCCTGACCAGTTATAAGTAGTTCCTCCAGTTGCGCTTAAACTTAAAGCGGAACCACCACAAACAGGGCTATTACTTAAAACGGTAATCGAAGGTAAACTGTTTACAGTTACAGTTGCGCTTGCTGAGTTAGAACAGCCATTTGCATCTGTCCCTGTAACGTTGTAAGTTGTTGTTGAGGAAGGATTAACTGTTTTCGGATTGCCGGTTCCCAGTCCGTTATCCCAGGAATAGCTGGTCGCTCCTCCTGCAGTCAAAGTTGAAGAAGATCCGTTGCATATTGCATTAGGCGAAGCAGATAAAATTACATTTGGCAATGCATTAACAGTAACGCTGACACTTGCTGTTGCCGTGCACAATAATTCATCGGTAATGGTGACATAATATGTGCCACTTGCTACAGTTGTTGCACCTGAAATGCTCGGATTCTGAGAAGTGTTTGTAAAACTGTTCGGCCCTGACCAGTTATAAGTTAATATTCCATAACTGTTAGTGGCACTACAACTTAAATTTAGTGTAGAACCAGAGCAAATAGCACTATTTGAAGAAGCAGTTGCTGTTATTGTACAAGGTGATTTAGCCAAGGTAACTTTAATATTGGTAAGGCTATTTGAACCTGTTCCTCCAACTGCTTGGTTTGTCGTCGTGTTTAAAGTAGTTGTTCTTTGTTGCCAATAGTTAGAACTATTATACAATTGAACCATTTTTAGTCCACTTTCCGGTGAGATACTATTCAATTCAGCATCGAAATAGGATAGTGGATTGATAGTCAATGTTGCATAAGTTGCTGGCTGTAATTCAAAATACCGAAATATACTACTGGTAAGATTTGCTCCGGTTTGACTTTGATGCCCTCTGTAAATAACGGTACTACCCATATTGATTGAAGGGGTGAAATTCAATCCAAATCCTGCTACATTTCCTGTTGGGTTGGTCCTTGTGGCTTTCAGTTGCCCGCTTCCTCCTCCATCATTCCATGATGCATCAGTTGCTCTTACACGGCATGTTTCTGTTTCACCTGTTAAAGTGCCTGAAGTAGACATGTCCACTTCGTAGTTTTTTACGTCAAGATAACCTGTTGACATGGTTAGTGTACCGAGAACCTGAATGTTTCTTTTTACAATAACTCCATGTGTTCCGCTGTTGTTAATCCTGAGATTAGCAAAAGCAGTACTGCTGGTTCCGTCAATATCCTGATCAGCATTTCCTGAAAAATAGACATTACTTCCACTTTGCAGGTTAGCCGTTCCATTGTTTTGCCATTTAGTTCCACTGTTTAATACTACATAATTCCCTGTTTGAACAAATTGGCCTGTATTAACGATGGTTTGGCCCGAAGAAAACTGCCAGACGCCTATCAGGAATACGATAAGCAGCTTATTTATATTGGGCAAATTAATTTTCATAATTTTTGATTATTAGATTAATAATCTACTTTTTTTTGGCTGATTCTGGTGCAATTTTAGGCAAAGAATATCCATATACTTCCTGATCAGAAGGCCAATGGAAAATTTTATTAGCATCGGGCTGATTTTTAGCTTTTGCTTTCAGAGGTTCTTTATCTGCTTTTAAACCCATTGGACCAGGTGCTTGTGGAAAACGACCTTCGCCATAGTTTGTCTTAGGTTTTACAACTAATTGATAATCTAATGTTCCTGAATTTTGGCCACCATTTAATTCGGTTAATTCAATTCCTTTTTCTGTTCTTTTGGTTACAGCAATTCCGTTAAAATTAAGCATGTCAACAGGAGTACAGAAAACTCTTATAGGATTATCATTATTTACAACAATAACATCTGCCAGTACAGGGTCTAACTCGATATAAGCCTTCCCATTTTTCAATTGAACAGATCCATAATCGATATACCAATATTCAGGTGATTCTGGACATGTTAACATAATACGACCATGGTTCTCTGTCGGAATAATTTCACTTACTGAATTTGTCCCGGTTATTTTTCTGGCAGTTCCGTCAGCTGTTGTTCCAACATATGCATAAGCTTGTTGTGTGCCAGCATAATTATATGACGCAAAATATCCGCCGGCTCGTATCGTTTGATCTGTATATGCTATGCCCGTAATTCCAAATGCATCTTCATACTGTGCATTGGCAGTAAATTGCCCTCCAACTGTATATCCAGGATTTCCGGTTGTTGTAGCTCTGTTTGAATAACCCTTTGTTGCAACATGATTTCCTCCCAGAGTGGTATTTGTTAGATCTAATTGAGAATATGAACCACTAGGGTTATAAGTTGCTGAGCTGTTTTCAACATAGTTATAATTTGCAATCCAGACATTTGAATAATTAATATTGGCAGCAAAACTTGCATTTAAAGTTGTTCTGAAAAAACCGGCAGTTCTGTCAGGATCATCAACGTAGGCATAGATTCCTGAACCGTTGATTGTTTGGCCTGCAAATGAATAAGTTCCATTATATCCTAAGAAACTGTAAGTCTGGTTTCCGCTGACATCAGAAAAGCCAACTACTGCAGCAGTCGGGTTAAAAGCACCTGTAGTCCTGAAGTAAGCAGCATATTGATTTGTGCTTCCATCAAAATAAAATCCATAGGTTTGTCCTGCATCATAAACTCTAGCACTTGCATTATACATGGGTTGTATATATAATGCGGAGGTTGGCCTTATCCACCATTCAGTGTTTCCTGGTATTGTCGGTGGCTGGGCAAATGGGGTCCATGTTCCTCCACTATGCTTGTATTCAATGATTCCGGCGTTATCTCTGAAGCCATATCCTGGAGCATCAAAAGTACTTCCAAAATTCATATATTTATTTGTGCCACTAAGTGCTATACCAGTGCCATGAATACTTAGTTGACGGCCATTGGTTGAAGTTAAAAAACTAAGTTGATTGTTGTTCTCTAAAACAATTCGTGCGTCATAATCGCTGGTATTATCGTTTGACATATCAATATATGGAGTCCCGATACCATCACTTTCTTTCATTTCAATATAAGCATTACCATCATTGCCTATTTGAGTGTTTCCATTGGTTGATAAACCAAAACGACCGATACCTGATACATCCAAGGTAGTAACTGGAGTTGTTGTTCCAATTCCTAACCTGCTATTGGTGTTATCCCAGTAAAGATTGGTATTGGAACTTAACGTATTTGCTCCTGACCAGAAGGCAACTCTCGTTGCCGTTCCACTTCCACCAACAGCTCCAATTGTATTATAGGAAATTGTTTGAGCAGTAGTGCCGTTATAAGTTGTTCCACTGGCAGCACCTGTGCCCGAGTTGTTAAATGTAAGATTTGCAACAGAAATTGTGCCTGTTGCAAAACGAGACCAAGCACTTCCAGTCCAGTAATAATAACCCGGAGTCACATCATTTACAGTTGCTGTGTTGTAAACAAGTAAACTTATTGCAGGTGATGTGATTGGCGATGATGATGTGGTTTGTGTTAATGAAACACGGGGAATTAATGCTCCCTTATCAGTAAAACTAACATCTAATCCGGCACTTGCATCCGGGTTTGCACCTGTAGTATTAATAGCGACCTGAGCATTCACTATTGAAATACAAAAAAATGCTAATAGATAAATAAGTGTTTTTTTCATAGTTGGAAGGTTTTATATTCACATTTATAGATTTAAAAACATACCTAAATTTTTACGTTAATTGTATAAAAAGGTTCAAATATTGGGTTTAAAATAATTATTTAATCGATTTTATGTCATTCAAAAGAAAGTCTTTTTAAGTTATATTTGCATGATATAATTTGAGTATGATTACATCAGTAGAAAAAGAAGCACTAGATAAAACTTTTGAAGAACTAATAAATGGTTGTCACCGCTGCAAATCCGAAGAGGATAAAATACAAATCCATAAAGCATATGAATTAGCCTTCAAAGCGCATGAAAACATGCGTCGTAAAAGTGGCGAACCTTATCTTTATCATCCTTTATCAGTTGCAAAAATTGCAATTGATGAGATCGGCTTAGGAACAACTTCTGTTATCTGTGCGTTATTACATGATGTTGTAGAAGATTCTGATTATACGCTTGAAGACATTCAATTATTATTTGGAGATAAGGTTGCAAAAATAATTGACGGGCTTACAAAAATATCAAATGTTTTTGATCAGGGTACAAATTCAATTCAGGCAGAGAATTTTAGAAAAATGCTTCTTACACTTTCTGACGATGTCAGGGTAATACTACTAAAACTGGCGGATCGCCTGCATAATATGCGTACCCTTGACTCAATGCCCGATTATAAAAAAATGAAAATAGCAGCGGAAACACTCTATTTATATGCCCCTTTAGCTCACAGACTCGGTTTGTATGCAATAAAAACGGAGCTTGAGGATTTGTCTTTAAAGCATCAGCACACGGCTGTTTATAATGAGATTTTAAGAAAAATTGAAGCAAGTGAAGAAGAACGTCAGTACTATATAAAAATATTTTGTGAACCGGTTATTGAAAGGCTTAATGCCAGTGGAATAAAATATACTATCTCAGGCCGTCCCAAGTCTGTTTTTTCCATTTACAATAAAATGCAAAAAAAAGGTGTTCCCTTTGAGGAAATTTTTGACATTTTTGCTGTCAGAATTGTATTTGAACCAGAAGAAGAGGTGAGTGAAAAGACACAATGCTGGGCGATGTATTCTATTGTAACAGATATTTATAAACCGCGACCTGACCGATTAAGAGACTGGATAAGTACCCCAAAGGCAAATGGATATGAGGCTTTGCATACAACCGTAATGGGCCCCAAAGGACGATGGGTTGAAGTTCAGATCCGATCGAAAAGAATGGACGAAATTGCTGAACGTGGTTATGCTGCACATTGGAAATATAAAGACGGAGGCGAAGAGTCTGAACTTGATAAATGGATTAAGAAAATAAGAGAACTTCTTGATAATAACAGTGAAGATGCATTAGAGTTCATTGATGAATTTAAAATGAACCTTTTTTCATCAGAAATCTTTGTTTTTACTCCTAAAGGTTTGCTGAAAAGAATGCCAAAGGGAAGTACTGCCTTGGATTTTGCTTATGAAATTCACTCAAAAATAGGTGATCATGCTATTGGAGCTAAAATAAATTTTAAATTAGTTCCGCTAAGCCAGGTACTTGCCAGTGGTGATCAGGTTGAAATTTTAACTTCTGATATACAGGTACCACAAAAAGAATGGTTAGATTTTGTAGTTACTGCCAAAGCAAAGTCAAGAATAAAAGAAAATTTCAAGTCGGAAAGAAGGCAAACAATAATAAGAGGTAAAGAGCTTATTGAAAGCAAGTTCAAAGAAATGGAAATCCCATTGACCAGTAAAATATTCAAACAACTCTATATTGAATTTGAAGTTTACAATAAAGAAGAATTGTATTGCAAGCTTGGCTCAGGAGAAAGTGATTTATCGAATATAAAAAAGATTCTACAGCAAAGAACAAAAAATAAATGGATAAGGTATTGGAAATTGCAAATAACTAAAACAACATCGAAAATTCCATTTTTAAAACCCTCAGAAAACAGAAATATAAGCGAAGATGTTCTAACTCCTATTGACAGAAGAAAGACTTTTATTGTAAACGAAGAGCTAAATGAGCAAAATTATTGTATAGCCCAATGCTGTAAGCCTATTCCAGGTGATGAAGTTGTGGGATACTTGTCTTCACCTACAAACGTTGTAATACATAAAAAAGATTGTCCTCAGGCACTAAAGTTAATGGCTAATTTTGGTGACAAAATAGTTACAGTCGAATGGGTTTCAAAGAAGGTCCTTTCTTTTGTTGTTCGCATTAAACTCATTGGAATTGATGATATTGGTGTTGTAAACTCAATAACCAATATGCTTTCAAATGAAATGGAAATAAATATGAAGTCGGTGGTTTTTGATGCAAGTCATGGTGTTTTTCAGGGATTTATTGATTTATATATTCACGATACCTACGACCTTAACGAATTATTGAAAAAACTAAAGAAAATTAAAGGGATACAATCAGTTAAACGTATTGATATTCCTGAGAATGATTCGACAATACATAATATGTTGATGGTTCTTTAATTTTTTAAGGTCATAATGACAACCGTTTCCAATTGATGTGTTTGAGGAAACATGTCAAATGCTTTTAGTCCCTTTATAATATAATTTTCACAAAGTTGTTGTAAATTCCACGCTAATGATATCGGATTACAGCTAATGTAAATAATTGTTTCTGGTTTTGCATTCATAATTGTTTTTTGAATTTCTATGAGTGTCCCGCTACGTGGTGGATCTAAAATTAAAATATCTGGTTTTGGATAATTGTTTATAAAACTTTGATTGAATGTTTCCAGCACATCTCCAAGAATATGAATATGATTTGTTTCTCCCCGTGAATTATAAATGGCATCATTAATTGCATGTAAATTCCCTTCGATCGCATAAAGATTTATCGGCAAGTTGTTTATTAAGCTAAGAGAAATAGTCCCATTCCCACTGTACAGATCAAACAGAGTATCTATTTTATTAAAAACGACATTTTCTTTAATGTATCTAAGGATTTTTTCCGTTATCTCTAAGTTATTTTGAAAAAATGTAAAAGGACTGATTCTTAGGCTTGTATCAAAAATATTTTCATAAAGAAATGGTTCCGTTTCATTTATATGAACAACTTTATAGTCTTTACTAGAAAAATCTTCTCTGACAAAGTAATGTATTCCAATAGTATCAGAAAGCTTTTTTAATTTTGATATAAATGAAATAGAATTTTCTGAATAATCTTTTATGAGTTCAAAAATAACTTGGCAGTTTCCTTTTTTATTACAACGTATGGTAAAACTGTAAATAGAGGTGTCTTTTTTATTTTCGTAAAATGTTTTTAGTTCGTTACGAATGGTCTTATATATATTATTTATTGAAGTTTGAAGCAAATAGCAATATTCAATATCGATAACATTTTTCTGCTCCCACTCTGGATGAAAACCGATTATTATATTTTGAGGTCCGTATTTTATTTGATAGGTAGCCTTGTTTCTATAATGTGTATTTTCCAAGGCAGGCTCAACTTCGTCAACAATATAAGAAATATTATATTTATTAAATGCTTCTTGAAGAATATGTTTTTTTAGCCGAAGTTGATGTTTATATTCAATATGCATAAAATTACATCCGCCACAAATGCCAAAATACATACAAGATGGTTGAACTCTTAACTGGCTTTCTTTCACTATTTCAGTAATCCGCCCGGTTCTGAACCCTAATCTTCTGTTTTCGGTTTGAGCATTGACAATTTCTTTAGGAATAGTAAATGGGATATAGTATTTTTTATCGTTCCATATTCCAATGCCTTTTCCGCTTGAGTGGATTTCTTCTATTTTAACGGGTCCAATTGTGGGGCGATTATTCATTATGTAATAAAAAAGGCTGTTCGTTTTCGAACAGCCTTTAAAATATTTGAATTAGTAATTAGCGAACAATATTAATTTTTTGAGTAGTAACGTTGTTATTAGTTACAACTTTTACCATATATGTACCCTGAGCTAAATCAGCTACATTGATTGCATTTTGGTTGTTGTATTTAGCAACTAATTGACCATTGATATTATAAATTTCAACATCAACTGCTTTTTCGTTAACTACATAAAGAGTTTCACTTACTGGATTAGGATATAATACTACGTTTTTAGAAGAGAACAAGGGATTTGCACTTGTCTGATGATGTGTAATAACACCAACGATAGGACAAGTACCTGTAACTGAATACCAACCCCATGTACCACCTACGTTTAAATATGCAGCACCTGCAGCAGCAGCATCACCAGCAAAAGCACCATCAGCACCAACATAAATAGTATCATGAGCAGCAGTGCTGAAAGTCATTTGAACAGTAGAAGTTAATAAAGCAGGTCCAGTAACCTGATAAGGAGCAGTTAATGCTAAAGTTTTAAATTCAGGACTTCCGGTAGGAGTATAAGCACTTGTTTGAGCAACAACAGTTCTTGTACCTGTTGATAAGTCAATGTTATATAATTTTCCGGTTAATGTACCTGTTCCGTATGAACCATAAATTAATACTACGATAGAATCAACCTGGTCATTATTTAAAAATACATAATTTGCACCATATTCCATGCCTGTAGTAGCTGGAGCGCTTGTTCCAAAGCTATAAGGGCTTAATATAGAAGTCAAGTTCAAAGATCTTAAATAAAGACTATAATCAGTTGAAAAATAAATAGAGTCACCAGCATTATTT
>CAZDUU010000008.1:0-12355 GCA_964508675.1 uncultured Bacteroidales bacterium
TAAATCAAATGAAATCTGGAATGAGAGACGAATCCGTTTCGGCTGGATTGACTTTATTGACGATATTGAAGTTTCGCAGGCACTTATTAAAGCCGTCGAAAAATGGGGAACAGAGCTTAAACTTCACGAAATTCATGGTCCGCTTGGTTTTACCGATATGGACAACGAGGGTATGCTCATCAAAGGATTTGAAGAACTTTCAAACGTTTTCTCTATTTACAATTATCCTTACTACATAACCCATATGGAGCAACTGGGTTTTATTAAAGATGTGGACTGGATCCAGAATGAAATGACTATTCCTAAAGAAATTCCCGAAAAGCTTGAAAAAATGGCAAAAATTGCCGAAGAACGTTATGAACTTAAGCTTTTAGAAACAAAATCAAAAAAAGATCTTTTAAAATACGGAAAAAAATTATTTTATACACTCAACGACTCATTTAAAGACCTTTACGGTTTTGTTCCACTTACAGAACGCCAGATTCAATCGTATATTAATCAATACTTCGGCTTTATTGACAAGCGTTTTGTAGCGATGGTTCTTGACAAAGAAGATAATGTGGTGGGCTTTGGAGTTTCTGCACCTTCTCTTACACGTGCTCTACAGAAATGCGATGGCAAATTGCTGCCATTTGGTTGGTATCACTTGCTCAGATCATTCAAAAAACGTGAAATGATTGACATGTACATTAACGGTGTAACTCCCGAATTTCAAGGGAAAGGAGTCGCCGCACTTTATTATCTAAACCTTAATAAAGCTTATATGGAAGCCGGTTTTAAATTTGCTGTCAGTGGTCCTCAGCTTGAAGAAAATGCCAAAGCATTGACTATTTGGAAAAACTTTGAACACAGACAGCATATGACACGTCGTTGCTGGAAAAAAGAGATCACTGTATAATTAGCATGAAAAAAGTTCTTATTACCGGTGCCAGTGGCTTTGTCGGCAGCTTTATGGTCGAAGAAGCCATAAAAAGAGGTTTCAAACCCATTGCCGGAATCAGAGTATCGAGCAGTAAGAAATACCTGCCACAACCCGAAATTGATTTTCTGTCTCTGAATCTGTACGACAAGGAACAAACCAAACAGCAAATTAATGATTACGTTCAAAAAAACGGAAAAATTGATTACATTATTCACAACGCCGGTGTAACCAAAGTTAAGAAGCTGGACGATTTCATGAAAGTGAATTATCAGTGCACCCGAAACTTTGTAGAAGCGCTTATAGAAAGTGGCAATATTCCCGAAAAATATATACAAATCAGCAGTTTGGCTGCTTTCGGAGCAGGAAACAATAAAACTTTCGAACCTGTAAAACTCAGCGACACACCCAATCCCACCACTGAATACGGCAGAAGCAAGCTGAAAGGTGAGGAGTTTACACGTTCAAAAAATGAGTTGCCGTGGATTATTTTACGACCTACCGGAGTTTATGGCCCAAGAGAAACTGATTATTTTGTTTATCTGCAAACTATTTCACGACACATGGAAGCTTATATCGGCTTTAAATCGCAACATCTGACTTTCATTTATGTCAAAGACCTTGTTCGTTTGGCTTTTGATGCACTGGAATCACCCATTACACATAAGTCCTATTTTGTTGCCGACGGTAATGTTTATATGTCCGAAGAATATGCTGAGATTGTAAAAAAACATTTGCATAAAAAGACCATTAAACTTAAAGTTCCGCTATTTCTGGTAAAATTTATCTCCATCATCCTGGAGTTTTTCTACGGGCTATTCGGAAGCACACCTTTGCTGAATAAAGACAAATACAATATTTTATCAAGCCTAAACTGGCGCTGCGAAACCGAATCGCTTGAAAAAGATTTTAATTTCAAAGCACAATACGATCTGGATAAAGGCGTTAAAGAATCCATTGACTGGTATAAAGAAAATAAATGGTTAAAATAAAAAATCAATAATGCCACAGATACTCAGATAAAACTATGAAATAAAAAATACTTAATCTAAAATATTTATCATTAACTTTAGAAAAAAAACTTGTAACTAAAAGAATAATCTTATAAAATCTGTGAATCTGTGGCAATAAAACGAAACAATATTACATTCTTTATTCTTTCCTTTTTATTTTCATTTAATCTCACTGCTCAGGAAGATTATTTCGACAGTTTAAGTATTCGTTACAATGATTATATCTACAAATCGACCATTCACACTCCCATGATTCACAAGGCCGGATTTGAGCTTTCTTATCCATTCGTTCAACTCAACAGCAATGATACGGTTGAAGTCCAGTTTGATGATTTTGAAGATGATATACAGGATTATTATTTTACGGTCATTCATTGCGATAAGGACTGGAATCCCTCCCCGCTCAGCTTCAACGAATATGCCGACGGCTTTGACGATTGTCCGGTAAAAGATCATCTTTTCTCTTTCAACACTCTACAATCATATATTCATTATAGCCTGACCATTCCCAACGAAAATCTAAAACTTAAAATAAGTGGAAATTATATTGTTCTGGTGCATCAAAACGACCGGACAAAACCAGTCTTAAGCCTTCGTTTTTATGTTTACGAACCATTGACACTAATTACAGCAACTGCAAAACAGGCAACCCTTGCTGAATACAGAAAAACAGATCAGGAGGTTGATTTTACACTTAAAAATGGTTTTGAATGCAATAATCCTTTTGGTGAGATTTCGGTTGTTTTAAGTCAGAATTTCCGTTTCGATAATGCCATCAGAGATTTAAAACCGCAATTTGTAAAAGACGACGAATTGATTTATAATTATGAACAGGGGAATCTTTTTGAAGGCGGAAGCGAATTCCGGTGGGTGGACTCCAAAAGTATCCGTTTTCAGGCTGAACGAATACAAGCCATTGTTTTCGAAAGACCGTTGTACAACTACTACATGTATCCTGACGAAAAACGGACATTTAAGGTTTATTTCCAATGGCAGGACATCAACGGAAAATTTCTGATTAAAAACAGTATGGGGCGCGACAGTCGTATCGAAGCCGACTATATTTATGTTCATTTCTTTTTACCATACGAAGCTCCATTGGCTCTGGGAAATCTTTATGTTGCAGGAAATTTTAATCATTGGCAATACAACAATACCAACCGCATGACCTACAACTACGACAAAAAACGCTATGAGCTCACACTCCTTTTAAAACAAGGATTTTATGATTATGCATATGCTTATATAACTGACAAGGATGGTAAAGCTGACTTCGGATTTATTGAAGGCAATCACTACGAAACCGAAAACGATTACTATATTTTTGTTTACTGGCATGGTATTTCTTCCAGATACGACCACCTCACAGGTGTTCAGGCAATAAATACATCAAGATAAAAAAATTTTTGCCACCATTTCTCTTCATTTTGCGTCATTTAATTGTATTTTTGTCAAAATTTTAGAATTTGCGTCGATTTTTTGTAACGAATTTAGGAATTGTCCTGTTTTTGAACCTTTTGGTTAAACCTTTCTGGATATTTGGTATAGACAGAAGCGTTCAAAATGTTGTAGGTAGTCAGGAATATGGATTTTACTTCGCATTATTTAACTTCACGCTTATACTCAACATTTTGCTTGACCTTGGAATAACTAATTACAACAATCGAAATATCGCACAACACAATCAATTGCTCAATAAACACCTTTCCAATGTACTTTCGTTAAAAATCGTATTATTTGTTTTTTACTCCATTGTTGTTTTTGCGTTGGCCTTTATTGTCCGATACAACGAACGGCAAATGTACATGCTTATATTCCTCATTATTAACCAGTTTTTCCTTTCTCTGATCCTGTATTTACGCTCTAACCTGAGTGCTTTGCATTTATTCAAGACCGACAGCGTGGTTTCTGTACTTGACCGGTTAATTATGATAGTGTTATGCTCCCTGATGCTTTGGTCAAGTCTTTTCTCCAAACCCTTTACCATCGAAAAATTTGTCTATGCACAAACCGTTTCGTATGTACTAGCTGCTATTATAGCCATTATTATAGTTTTCAAAAAAGCCGGAAGAATTTACCTTCATGTTGACTGGCATTTTTTCTTCGTTTTCTTAAAAAAGAGCTATCCTTATGCACTTTTAATTCTTCTCATGGCCTTTTATAATCGTATTGACGGGGTTATGCTCGAACGTATGCTCGATAATGGCGAAGAACAGGCCGGAATATATGCGCAATCTTTTCGTATTTTAGATGCCGCCTCTATGATAGCATTCCTATTCAGTGGATTGCTACTGCCCATGTTTTCAAAGATGATTAAAGAGAAAAAAGACGTTTACCCGTTGGTTCAACTTTCTTACAAGCTGATTATACTGCCCGTACTCATTTTTATCATTATAGCCTTTGTTTATGCCCCAGAAATTATCAAACTTATGTATCACCATGGAGATGACTATTCTGCCAATGTATTCAGAGTTTTGATAATAGGATTATTTGCAACCTCCACCACATACATCTACGGGACACTTTTAACAGCCAATGGCAGCATGAAAGAGCTGAATAAAATGGCATTTACGACCATGGTCATTAATATCGGGCTGAATCTCTTTTTAATTCCGCGTTTTCAGGCATTGGGATCTGCATTTTCGAGCATCACGGCACAACTTTTCTCTGCATTTCTGCAAATATTTATTGCCATGAAAATCTTTCATTTTAAATTCAATAAAGTGTTTATCGGGCAATTCATAGTAGTTCTCATTGCAACAGCCGGAGCAGCCTTGCTTACTCGACATTTTATACCCGGTTGGTTTTTAGGAAGCATTATTACTGCAGGATTTGGCGGAATCATTATATTGGCTACCAAAACCATTGACATTAAAATGTTCTGGGTTCTGTTCAAAAACAAAGCTACACCCAAGGAAGAAGTAGCGGCTGAAGAAGAAGAATAGTGTTTTAAATTATTTAAATTTTAAAAAATCACAATTCAAAAGGAATATGATAATTTTCTATTTGAGTTATATGCACAATATTGTTTGAGACCTTTTCAGATAAATCAAATTGTTTAGCTAAATGTTTTCCGTCACTATATGGATCTTGAAAATATATTTTATCCAAAGAAGCTTTCATTGATTTAAATAATTCTTTATCTATTTCACGATTAAAAAATGGAAAGGAATATCCAATAACTACAAAAATCTCTGTACCAGAAGTTAATTCTTTTGCCATAGAAAGTCTATTTTCATGAAATAAACTTATTTCATCATTACTTTGATCCTCCCATGCAAACGAAAGAAGAACTTCATTCGTAGAATCAAAATCGAAATAATCTTTATTTGGCATTGCAAAGTCATAATTAGAATAATGATATCCTGCTATACCGTTTAAATGAAACAAAAAGGGTAAATCTTTAATTTTAATATTAGTGTTATTATAAGATTCATAAATGTTCGGCCAACAACTAAATCCTTTAACTTTATTATAAATAGAATCCGAAATAGGTTTCATCTTCTCCGAAGCAATTTCAAGTTGTCTATCATAATTCCATGACAACACTCTTATTTCAGAAGGAATTTTTTTATTTTTAGTTATAGTTGTAAGAAATGTAAGAGCTCTATAATCAAACTTCTTTTGTAGATCTTGTTCATATTTGAAAAAACTTGAAATTATCTTCTTTAATAGTTTATAATTATCATTATCTCCTGTTTCTAGCAAAAATTTTGCATACAAATCTGGTGTTCCAAATTCAATACATTTTTTTGTAATGCTAACTAAATTTAAATATTCTTTATTTCCTGATTTCTTTTCAATTTTTAATCTATTTTGAGTAATAAATCTTTCTAATTCTGTTGAAAGTCCATCAGAATTATCCGTTTTTTTGATTAATGGTAAAGCATTTGCACTAGCTCCTGCTCCCAGCAAATATGTTATTTTCATAATTACCTACCTAATATTTATCAATTCTCCCACAAGTCCATGTTGCTTTAGCAACCTGAATTTCATTACAATAAGCAATGCCACTTTGTTTGATTATTTTGTTGCTAACTAAAATGTTTTTTATTTCATATCTGATTTTTTCGCCATAAGTCACACCCTTAAAAAACTCTATATCATTCAAAGCTGCCAAGCCGAAAAAACCTTCAGCCAAATTTAATTGTTTTATACCGGCACCACCACACTGAGCCATAGATTCAATAATTATCATTCCCGGAATGAAACCATATTCGGGGAAGCTGCCTGTAAGCATTTTATCTTTATCCTTATCAAAAGTTTTAGTCCCAACAATAGTATCCTCATCAGCACTTAATATTTCATCAACAAAAATAAACGGGTATCGGTGAGGCAGCAAGTTTTCAATCTGAGTCTCCATTTTGCTCAAAAAATTAATTTATCAAAATTATAGCACAATTGTCAATTATCAAAAAGAATTAAAAATTTCCTCCCAAAAAAGCCGTCAACACTTCAAAAATCCATGTGACGGCCTTCATCTAAAATTGCTAAAAACTACTTCTTGTCTAACTTGATTATTTTTTCGGTCTTTGCAATATTCTGACAGGTTATTTTCATAAAATAAACTCCCTGAGGATAAGCAGATATATTTATTTCTTTTGCATGAGTTGTCATCATTAATCTTCCTTCCATATCATATAATTCAACGGAACAAACACTTTGTGATTTTATATAAACCTTATCCATTGCAGGATTAGGATATATGCTGACCGGAGAGACACTTTCCAATTCCTGTACAGAAGTCATGTTTTTATTGATATCCAAAATAAGGCCTTCTACCACCGTCAAACTATAAGGCAGTTCAGCGGGAAGTAAATACCAGCCATTGTTGGAACCACCCCAGCCGAAATTGACATGAAAATAATTATCAGTATTGTAACCATCAACCACTATATTGTGACCCGTACTCCACGAAGAATCGACAAGTGCAAGATGTGCCGGAAGAGTATCTTTCATGTTCTGTGCCAGGCGGCTGTACATGCTCGTATCAGTATCGCAAACCAGCTCAGATGTGGTAAATCCAAAACGCTGGTAAGCATCATAAGCCTGCGTAACAGAAAAAGTTCCCGAACCTTCGGAAGTATAAACCTGCTTAGCAGCCACCCCGCATGCAAACGACAAAGCTGCTTTATCATTATTGGTCAGCGTAGTATTGCTTTGATAATGCATATTCAAGGTATCAAGATAAGCGTTTAACTGCAGATAAGAAGGAAATCCGTGTTGATCGAAATCATCGTCAATCCAGAAAGTGCGTCCTGCGTAATTGTGATAGTAATCGTCAGCATCAGTAAAAGCAGTTCCATTGGTTTCCTGATGAAAATTTAATATCTGTGCCATAGCTGTAGCCGGGCAACCGGTATAACTTCTGGAACTGGTCGTGGGATCCATAGGGCACATCAGGTTATAGGGCGATGATTGTGTCCAGTTGGTTTTGAGCCAGCCACCCGTAGGAGTGGTTCCGGCCGGAGGCCATTGCTGCGATAATACACCTAATTTTGTCCCATTTATCATTTCACTCCATTGACGTTTGTAAGTTTCTGTTTTTTCAGCCCGCAATTTCTTTACATTTGCCAAACGCAGGCTTAAATCATATTTGAGCATACTGAAAAAGCCATTATTCCCGTAAAGTCTATCCTGATATGAATAACCAATGACCGGTGGAAGATTATCGTCTGCAGAAATAATGATAAATCCTGCAGGACTTAATTCAGCAGCATAAAAAGAAACCTGATTTACATCCGTAACCGGCACAATGCTTTTCAGTGTGAGTTCTTTTCCTGATTTTCGTATTTGAGCATTTGCTATTTTCGTCGCTGTTTCAAGACTAACAGGTTCTGCATAAACAAAAACAGAAACCAGAACGAAAATTACACTCCACAAAAGTGTATTCATTTTTAATTTCATAACTATTTGATTTTATATTTATTATCTAATGAATTTGCATCAGGAATTTCCCTGTTGCCCAATTTTATTTCAGTCACAGGTAGTTTTATTTCCTTAGTAATTAAGGTTTCTTTTTTACCATCTTTCCAGGTATCAGCAGGCACATCATACTCCACTTTACTTCCATCCTGTAAGGTAAACTGCAAAAGTATAGGAAGCGGAAGCCCGCCTGTGTTTTTTATTGTAACGGAACATTCCCCATCCTTGTAAGATGCAGAAGTGATTGACAGATCGGGAATCCCCTGTTCAAAATACCAGGCTTTCCAGAACCAGTTAAGATTCTGTCCCGAAACATTATTAAATGTGTTAAAAAAGTCGTATGGCGTCGGGTGTTTATATTGCCATCTGTTTATGAATTCTTTCAGGCATATTGCAAACAGTTCCTTTCCTGTCTGCATTTCCAGCAATCGTAAAATTTGTTCAGCTTTCCCGTAGTTGAGAATAAAGTAAATATCTTTTGTAAGATAATTGGTAGGCGTGATGACAGGAGGTTCAAATTCTCTTCCTCCAAAATATGAGTATATATAAGTGGTATAAGGCGCAACATCTTTTGTGGGTTCTATTTCTTTTTGAATTTCTTCCGGAAGGAAAACAGCCATACTTTCGTCCATCCAGCCGTATTTGGTTTCGTTAATACCGACATAAAACGGAAAATAAGTATGTGTTATCTCGTGCGATTGCGCATAAACAGTTTCTCCTCTTTCGGTACATGAGCCAACATTAGTCATCATGGGGTATTCCATACCATCGGCACCGTCAAAAACGGTCATACATGGAAACGGAAAAGCAACTCCGGGCTTTTTTACTGAAAGGAAAAGAATCGTTTTCCGGGCAATATCTGTTACTTCTTTATAATCGGCATGTTCATTATTGTAAGCTGTCTGCAGGAAAACCTTTTTCCCGTTTGCTTTGTCCACATCCACATTGCAGGCTTCCCAGATATGATGATTGCTGAGGGCAAACGAAAAATCACTGACCTTAGAAGCTTTGTATTTCCATACATTCCAGGTATTCTGTTTCGTAATTTTTCCGTTTTTATAATCCTCTGGTTTTGCTATAGTAACTGTTTCAGCCGAATTATGTGCGTTTTTATATTTTGTAAGATAGGGTTCATTCAGCAATTCTTCTGGATTGGATAAAGTTCCCGTTGCCCACACAATAAAGTTCGCCGGAACAGAAACTTCAACTTCATAATTTGAAAAATCATTATAAAACTCTGCTAAGCCGTTATAATCGTGCGTGTCCCATCCGTCAACATCATCGTAAACGGCCATTTGCGGATACCATTGTCCTAAGAAAAAACTGGTAGAATCGTACGTTCCCATGCGGATTTGCGTTTTGGAAGGGATTTTAAAACTCCATTCAATCGCTATTTTCAAAGAAGATTTTGGTGCCAGAGCTTCAGGCAGCGTAATATACATATTGGTTCCTCCTTCGTATCCCGGAATACTCGAATTCACATTCACTCCGCCTCGGATAATGTAATTCCCTTTGTCTTTTCCGATCAATTCCCTGTTACGAATTTTCACACTACGAATATCGACCCCGTCAGTCAAATCAGCAGGATCAACTTCGAGCGTTCGTCTATTGCCTTTTTTGAACAAATCCTGATAAAGACGAACGACTATTCTTTTCAGCGTGTCAGGACTGTTATTATAATAGGTAATAAACTCCTGACCTTCCAATATTCCTGTTTTTGGAAAAACTTTAGCCTGAATCTTATAATCAGAGGAGTTTTGCCAATAGTTCTTCCCCGGTTTGCCATCCTTTGACCTTGTTTCGGCATTATAAGCTTTTTGAATTTCTTTATTCACAAATAAATCCTGCGCAAACACCGATTGTGTCAATACACATAATCCTGCAATAAAAATGGTTTTAATCTTTTTCATAAACATTACCATTGTTTTGTTTTAAAATCATTCAGACTAAAAAACTCATCATTCAGATTATCCGGAATCCGAATGTTATAATATTCTTCCTTCATATAAACAGCATTATCCAGCTTAAAAATCACTTCATTTTCAATCCAGCCATTACCCAGTGGTTTATAATTATTGAAAAGAACTTCTTTCCTCTTTCCCTGAATTTCGCTTATCAGACGGACAAAAAGCAGGTGTTCTTTTTCAATCCAAAATTGCTTGCTGATAGTATCACCCTCTAATGCTCCGACCACATAAACATCCTTCCCCTGCCAGGTATCTGAGTGGATTTTACTCAAATCATAACCTAATTCTGTAAGTTGCGAACATGTTTTTTCCAAAGGCTGTATATACACGTCTAATGACAATACTAAAAGGTCATGTATGCGTCGTTGTTTCGATTTCAGGCTGTCGTTCTGAAAGATAAACATAGAATCGCGTGTAAACACCATTCCGTCTCCACTTTGCAAACTATTAAACTTAATGATCAGATTTCCGGGAATTTTTGATGCTTCGTACCAGACTTCTTTTTTCACGGAATCTCCGTTTTCATACGAAATGGCATCCTGCTCAAATGCTACCTGATTATACCATTTACCATTGTATTTTTCGCGCATTTGGTTGAGAAGTTCTTTACCGTCATTTGGCTCTCTTGTACACGACAAGAACAGGACTGCTCCCACAAAAATCATTAAGATATACTTCATGTTATAAACGTTTACAAGACAAAGATATACCTTTTATGACTGAACGATTTGTCAAAAATTGCGAATTATCAGTTTCTGAAAATTTGAGAAGGGCTACAGCCAAATTCTTTTTTAAAAGCTTTACTGAGCGAAAACACATCTGCAAACCCGGTATGCACAGCAACCTCGCTTACAGTAAAACAGTTTGAAGAAAGCAACTGCTTTGCTTTGTTTAATCTCTTTTTTAACTGATACTGATAGGGACTAAAACCAAAAACCTGCCTGAACATTCGAATAAAATGAAATTCTGACAAAGCGGCCTGCCTCGAAATAGAATTAATATCCAACTTTTCGCCCGGATTAGAGTCAATCAGTTCTTTCGCAATAAATAATCTTCTGAAAAGTTCCTGCTTTGTCGAATTTTTAACGGTTTCAATTTTTTGAATATGTCCTGAGATTTCATTTTGACTAATAATCAGTTGCTCTGCCAGATTATAAAATAATTCATCGCTTACAACTATATTTTTGCCTTTTCCGGTTAATTTTTTACCGACATTTTCAAGCAGATTGCCCAGCTGATACGATTGAAATGAAAAAACATTTTCGTAAAACTCATTTTTCTGTGTATGCAATAAATCGGCATTTAGCAATTCTTCGCATGGTTTGCTCAATACGTGATGAACATCCTGAACCATAACGGGAGAAAGAAAAATGCAAATCCCGACAGCTACATTTTTATGGTCAATAATGCAATCTAAATCCTTCCCTTTGTTGACGACAAGAAATTTTCCTGGAGTCAGGCTATGAATTTTATTACCAATTCTGTATTTCTCCGAGCCGCTTAAAACTAATTTTATGGAAAGTCCTGAATTTAGTGTAGGATAACTCCCCTCTCCCAATTTTGAATAGACCATCACATTCTGCCCCTGATCAAACTCTTCATAAACATTCTGATGGTCAATAAAAATGGTCTTATTTTGTGTAATTATCTCCTGAGGCATATATCTTAACTAAGTTCTTCCAAAATTACATTTTATTTCAATTCATCAAACAAAAAAGTCGTCAACAGTTCATGTGACGACTTTAATATTAAATAAGTTACAAAACTATTTTGCTACAGCAACAGCTCTGGTTTCGCGGATTACTGTAATCTTTACCTGACCCGGATAAGTCATTTCGTCCTGAATGCGTTTTGCAAGATCGAACGAAAGTTGTTCAGATTCCTTATCACTGAGTTTATCGCTTCCAACTATAACGCGAAGCTCTCTACCTGCCTGAATAGCATAAGTTTTCAAAACTCCGTTGTAAGATAAAGCAAGGTTTTCAAGCTCTTTTAAACGTTTTATATAAGCTTCGGCTATTTCGCGGCGAGCGCCCGGGCGTGCACCACTGATAGCATCGCAAACCTGAACGATAGGAGCTATAAGTGTATTCATTTCCACTTCTTCGTGGTGTGAACCGATTGCATTGCAAACGTCGGCTTTTTCTTTGAATTTTTCAGCCAATTGCATACCCAATAAAGCATGTGGTAATTCCGGATTTTCATCGGCTACCTTACCAATATCATGTAGTAAACCGGCTCTCTTGGCAACAGCAGGATTTAATTTCAGCTCGCTGGCCATTACTGCACAAAGATTAGCAACTTCGCGTGAGTGCTGCAACAGGTTCTGACCATAGGAGGAACGATATTTCATTTTACCAACCAGACGCATAAGTTCCGGATGCATACCATGAATACCAAGGTCAATGCAGGTACGTTTACCTACTTCCATAATTTCTTCTTCAATCTGCTTCTTCACTTTTTCGACAACTTCTTCGATACGTGCCGGGTGAATACGTCCGTCAGCTACAAGCTGGAGTAATGCCAAACGG
>CAZDUU010000009.1:0-12291 GCA_964508675.1 uncultured Bacteroidales bacterium
GAGCCTTCACGATAAAAAGAAAAAAAGTTTTTTCAGGCGATTCGTTAAGAGTTCATTCTTGCTTGTGTACTTTTTGACCTTAACCGTAACTGTTCTTGCCCTGATGGCCAAATATATTGATGCCGGAACATGGTTTTTGCCTTCGGTACTTGCTCTGGGATTTCCATATATTTTCATTGTTTTCTTTTTCATGACTCTTTTCGCTTTATATAGAAAATATTTTATAACCTTGCTCATTGTATTGCCATTTTTTATCTGGGGAGTAACTGTTTTTAACCGCTACCTGAATATCAGCTCCATATTCAGCTCCAAAGAATGCAAGCAAAGCAACAGTATCAAAGTTCTGAGTTTTAATGTACGCCTGTTTGATGTTTACAGCTGGAAGGCCAATCATCCTAATCATCAAAACATTCTCGATTTTATTGTGGGACAAAGTCCTGATATTGCCTGTTTTCAGGAGTATTACTCCCAAACTGACGATAAATACCCGACTACTTCGGTTCTGCTTGAAGGGTTAAAAACCAAAAATATTCATGAGTACTACCAGGTTGTAAATCGCAAGACCGACCGATTTGGCATTGCTACTATTACGCGTCTTCCCATTATCAATAAAGGTGAGATAGTGTTTCAGGGGACTTCAAATATGTGTATTTACACGGATGTGCTTTACAATAACGACACTGTGAGGGTTTATAATATGCACCTCGAAAGTGTGAGACTTGGGAACGAAGATTATGCCTTTATCTCTGCAGTTGAACATAAACCCGATACCATTGAAATCAATAAGTCGAAAAGCGTTATAAAGCGCCTTATCAATGCTTCCAAAAAAAGGAATAAACAGGCCGATGTGATTGCTGCACATATTAAATCGTGTCCTTATCCTGTAATTGTGTGTGGTGATTTTAACGACACACCGGCTTCATACACTTATTCCGTAATTTCGAAAAACCTGCATGACAGCTATTCCATTTTAGACAAGAAAATGGGAACTACTTATAACGGGAATATTCCGTTCCTGCGAATTGATTATATTTTGCACAGTTCGGAGTTTAAATCGTGTCATTACCAGATACACCGCATTGATGTAAGCGATCACTTCCCTATTACGTGTGATATCGGGTTGAAAGAGCAATAAATTGCTAATCTATTTTTCTTTTTATCCTACTTTTTTTAATAAAAGTAGCAAAAAAGCGTCTCTTTTGAGGCAAATCTCATCTCGTTTAATACTCGACGAGACCACAGCTAAAATATACCCTCATTACACACAAGCAATATCCCTTCGTATATTTTACTGTTTTTGCTGGCAAAAGAGACAAATCAATTTAATATATTTACTTATTTAATATTTGTTAATGGCTTTGAATCTAATAAAGGAACTATTCTATTTCTCATTATACCTTTATTTTCAGCTTTAAAATGTCGTGAAATTTCTTGAGTTTTTTCAAAATAATCATTCGATTTTTCATCTTTTTGATAGTAAAATATTTTTATCCTATTACAATTAATATGTTCAAATATATTATTTTTGAACACTTCACCAAAATACCATAGAATAAAATCCGAGTAGCTTGTTTTAAGTCCATGTGCCAAATCAAAACCATTTCCAATAAGGATTAATCTATTCATAAGTTTTTATATATTTAAGAATTTAATCGTAAATTTATTTCAAAATTGTATAAAACAATTTAGTATTATTTTCCAATCACAGTTTTGAGCAGACCATCCACAATAAGCGAATCGCTGGCATTAGCAGAATCAAAGAGAAATATCATATCGTATTTTTCGTGAGGGGTTAAACGGACAATATATTTCTTTGCATGAAAATTATTGACCATATATCTTTTGTTGTACTTATTCTTGTCTGTCTTTTCATCGTAATATTCGCCCAGCCATAGAATAGCATAAGGATGTATTGTCTTTTTAGTCGAGTTATTTTTGAGTGAGAAGTTTTTAAATTTAGTTGTAATGGAAAAGCTGGTATCGTCCATACCTGAAAAAGTGAGATGTACGGCCGTGTATGATGCTTTTTTGTTCAGTTCATCTGTATTTGCATAATTCCAGGTCACTTTTTCGCCATAAATATTAGTCGGAACATTGATATCTGAAGGGTATTGAGCATAATCCTTAGTATTCCATATTTTGCATTGAATATTTTGACCATAAAGCTGACCAAGCATCAAAGAAAAAATGATAATAACAGTGAAAAAAGTCAAACGTTTCATAAGGATATAGTTTTAACAAATTTACGATTTATATTTTAAAAATCAATATGATTTGTTGAAAAAATAGCTTAAGTAAAACTTTAATTATTTTTTAATCAGCTTCTTGGACCATATTTTTCGTTCTAAATTAATCGTCATTTTTCTTACCAAACTTTATTTTTGACCAAAGCTGACTTGTCAGTAATTTCTTTAACCAGTCAAATTGAAGGGCAATGTACATCAAAATTGTTGTAAGCCAGATGAACATGGTATTGAACCAGAAAGTATCTATTTCCAAACCTCCGAGACGTTTGTAGGGAGCGTAAAAATGTGCCCTGCCATAATTTGATTCAGGATCTTTAAAAATAGGTTTGGTCTGTTGTACCAGCTTATCCCCATCTTCAACTAAAGTCTGGAAAGTATTTTTATTGGTCACCAAATCGGCCAGAGAGATGTTGTAATTATCTTCCTTCAACTTAACCAGTTTTTCCTGCGAATATTTTTTTGACAACTCGCTGAGTTTTCTATCACCCTCTGAAGTGGCTTTATTATATTCTTTAACAAAGAATTTGCGTTTTTCTTCGAGGTAATCGCGAACATTGGAAGCAACCATAGAACTAAACTTCCCGGGAACCAAATAATCCATACTCTTGAATTTCTTTTTGGCAAAAAGCTGTTCCATTGCAAAAATTTCGTTTCTTAAAATGGTCAGATTCTTTTCAAACGGTATGTCTTCAGCTTTTTCGGTCAGATAGCGTTCACAGGCATCAACACGGTTGAGTAATTCGGGTATCAGGTAGTTAAACCTGTATTCGTTAAAGCTTTTTCTGCGATCAATGTCAAAAAAATTCTTTTCCCATGCGTTTTTTTTGAATTGAGTAACAGCTAAAGCCTCAAAAGCCCAGCGTGAAGTCATTAGATCACCGGCTACAGGCACATAGCGAACACTTGCAACGGATTTATGCAGTTTATCAAATTTCACAATAACACCACTTAATAGTAATTGTGGAACCAGAATAAACGGTATTAAAATATAAATGGTAACCACAGAATTCAATGCTGATGATATATTCAATCCAAGCATATTGGCAAAGCACGATGTACTGAATAATATCCAATAATATTCAATCGTTAGCCCTTTAATCCCAAGTATGGAATTCCCTATCAGCACAAACGACATCATTTGGATGGATGAAAGAACAAACATGGTGACTACTTTTGCATTAATGTAGCTGAAGCGACTCAGATTCAGAAATTTCTCCCGCTGCAGTATTTTACGGTCGCGGATAATTTCCTCTGCGCTGACTGTAAGTCCCAGGAACAAAGCCACCACGATTGCCATGAACAAATAGGCAAACAGGTTTTCATTTTCGCTGAAAATGTATTTGTCGCCTGCAATATATTTGGTAAAATAACCCAAAATAACAGCCAAAACAGGTGCTTCGAGGAAATTCAACAACACATATTGCCTGTTTGTAAGCTTAGAAAGCACGTCGCGAACGATAAAAATCTTAAATTGGCGTAAGCGCGACGGAATATCGAAATTATTGGGAGGAATTTCTTTTGAATAAGATTTTTCGTGAAAATTATTGTCCAGACTTTCTTTATAGTGTTTGAACCATTCAGTCGGTGCAAATTTACGACTGCGTGTCAGTTTTCCGTATTCATCAACAACCTTGGTTTCTACAATTTGCAAAACCTGTTCAGGATTGACATTACCGCAGTACGGGCATTCGCTTTCGTCTGCATTGACGTGGTTAATGGCTTTTTTGAAGTATATCAGAGATTCTACAGGATTTCCATAATAGATAGGGAAACCACCTTTATCCAGAATCAAAATTTTATCAAACAATTTGAAAATATCGGACGATGGCTGGTGTATATTGACAATAGCCAGTTTCCCTTTCAAAGTAATTTCTTTTAAAAGGTCCATCACCATTTCCGAGTCCATGGACGAAAGTCCTGAGGTCGGCTCGTCAACGAACATTACATCGGGTTCGCGAATAAGTTCCAAAGCTATATTCAAACGTTTGCGCTGACCACCGCTAATAAATTTGTTCAGCGGTCCTCCGACCTTTAGTTCGCGAATTTCATACAAATCCAAATCCTGCAAAACCTTGGTAACAGCTTCATCAATCTGTTCTTCCGTAAACTTAGCAAAACACAATTTGGCATTGTAATAGAGGTTTTGATAAACGGTAAGTTCTTCTATCAGCAAATCGTCCTGCGGAACAAAACCAATGACTCCCTTGATGTGTTCCTTGTCTGTATGAACATTGTAACCGTTTATTAATACGTCACCTTCGTCAGGCTTCATATTTCCGTTTAAAATGCTGAGCAAAGTTGATTTTCCGGCACCACTACCTCCCATGACACCAATCAACTGGCCTGTTTCTTCGCTAAAATTGAAGTCATGTAAGCCGTTGTTCGAATTTTTAAATTTGAATGATACGTGCTTGGCTGTAAAAGTAATTTTCTGTGTCTGCTTTGTGCTTAAAAATGTTGCAACAACATCACTGTAATATATTGGCGGAATCTTGGAGCTTCTGATGGTAGAACCTTTTACTAAAATATAAACTCGTTTGGGGTAAATCAGCTGACCATTGAGATACATGGTTTCTTCGCCCACATATCCAAATGCATACATATTGGTCGATTCAACATGCAGAATAACCAATTGTCCTTTTAAGTGTTCGTTAAATAAATGTTTTGCACTTTCAATCTGATTTTCTTTATTGTTATCGATAATAAGCAAATGCTCCTTATGTGGAATCTGATCTGGTTTTTCAAGAATAAGTGATTTGCAGTTTTCGTATTCCAATTCGGGAATATTGAAAGTATCAGCTACGGTTTTTACAAACTCCAGCTCATATTCACTGATGGATTCGTTGTAATTGATAAATTCAAAAAGTTTAAGCAAAACAAGGATTTTTTGTTCCTGTCTCAGTTCGTCGTTAATTTTTGAACAAATGGCCAAAACCTTAACACTATTGGCAGACAAACGCTTTTTACCTTTTTTGCCTTGTTGTTCGAGAAAATATTGATCAAAGAGTGCGAGGTATTGTTCTACCAATTCCTGACTTAATTGTTGTTTCAAGTATGAAGCAACTACTTCCCTGCCTTTTTCACTGACACCTGATTCACTTTCATTATCAACATCGGCAATAATTGCAAACAAGCGCATTAAAGCCCTAAGAATGGTTTCACTCATAAACTTTGTTTTTTTACAAAGTAAAAATAGTATAAGTTTTTGAGTTAGACAAAAATTATCATCACGTATAAAAAGTCAACAAAAAGCTATTCTACCATTCTGCTGGTAGTGGGTTTATTTTTGTCAAAAACATAAATAGCTGAGATTTCAAAGCCTCCGTATGAATGCGTATAGCTTTTCAGATAAGATGTATTTATATCATAGCTAATTCTATATTGACAACGATTATATTTTGCCCCTAGAATAATAATTATTGCGTCATTAAAACGATCTGCAATTCCTCCGGTAACTGCCCACGGTGTATTTTCAAATTTATAGTCATAGTTAACTGTTACAATATATTCTTTTGAAGCTCCCTGAAACATGGTGAGAAATGAAGGTTTTAAAACACTCTTATCATTAATTACATAATCACACCCTGCAACAACATCCCATCTGATCGGCATTCTGATTACTTCTCCGCTAAATGACTCATTGGGCATGGTTACTCTGAATAATGAAAAACCTACCCATGGCTTATATTTTTTACTATCATCATTATAACGATAGTAAAACCCCAGGTTAGCATCCAGACGCCAGATACTTTTATCGCCGATATTTTCATTACTACCCTGTGTAGCTTCGTATCCAGTAGCTCCCATTGAATACTGGCTGTCAAAAATAAGGTCTGAAACTTTGATGCTTCGATTAAAAACACCAAGTTGCAATCCGCCATATAAGTTATGAGTATTGGTTGGATCAATCGAAATTTTGTATGCTCCGCCAAACATTATATTTAACGAGTTCAGACTACCAGAACCAGCTCTATTGTTTATAATATAACCACCCAGGCCTATTCCTTTCTTCCACGGCATATCAAAAGCAACATATTGGTTGGTATAAGGCTTTGACACCAAACCTGCCCACTGTGTTCTGTATAATGCATTTACCCGCCAATTATACGAATCAGTCCACGACATTCCGGTCAAAGCTGGGTTCATATATTGTAATGTAGCATCATATTGTGAAAAATGATGATCCTGTGCAAAAAAAGTTTTTGCTGATAAGGTCATTACAACTATCACTAAAAATTTATTTATCTTTTTCATAATTGCCTCCTTTCTGTTAACGAACTAATGTTATATCACCCGAATAGTTCACTTCTGTTCCATCTGCTACTTTCCCTTTAAATATCAGGACATAAACTCCCTCCTGAGCTTCTTTGCCTTTGATTGTCCCATCCCATCCATCTGTCTGAGAGTTTGAGATGAATACCTGCTGACCCCAATCATTAAATACCCTCATTTCATATTCTACAAAAGGTCCTCCCCTGATGAAAAATTTATCGTTAAAGCCATCATTATTGGGTGAAAATGCAGTAGGAATCGCATAACCAGCGTAATTAATATGTATTTGCTGATAAGCGCTATCTTCGCAGCCGTTGTGTCCGTACGCATAGAGCCAAACGGTATATTCGCCCGGTGCATTATAAGTATATGAAGGATCATCAATGCCTGAGTTACCGGAATTATCTCCAAATGTCCAGTAATATGATAATGCACCTATTGAGTTATTTGTAAAATTAACCTGGCTGCCTATTGCAGGGACAGTATCAGATGCAGCAAATTCTGCACTTAGTGTTTCAAACAATTCAATTTGTTTAACAACAGTGTCGGCACATCCTTCCTGTGAATTCACTATTAAACTAACCTGATATTGTCCATAATTAGAATATTGGTGTTCTGGATTTACTGAATTCGCAGTGCCTCCGTCTCCAAAATCCCAGTTCCATTGTGAAATAGAGGAACTATTTACTGTGCTCGAGTCAGAGAAAGCTGCAATGTAATCAGCACAATGTGTCTGGACACCAAATGAAGCAGTAGGTATATGATTTATTGATAGCAATAATGTATCATCCATATTTCCACACTGATAATGATAATGCATGAATATTTCCACAATCCCGCTTTCCAAATCTAAAGCAGAGGGTATATAAACAGGGTTTACACTTGCAGTATCGGGTATAAAAAAACCGGAACCGGAAGATGACCATGCAAACTCACCTGTATCTCCTGTTATTATGGGCAATAAGAATAAACTATCACCAAAACATAACGATTCTTCAGATAAAATCTGAGCAGCTGACTGTGCATTAATTATGGTAACTGTAATAGAATCGCTCGCTGAAGCACATATATTCGTTGCATCCGAACTTAAAATAAGCGTTAAGGAACCATTCAATAAATCATTGCTACCCGGGACATAAGTTGTCTGCAAACTGGTAGCGTTCGGATTGAAAGTACCATCACCGGTTGAACTCCAATATCCGGTCCCTAAAGTGCTTATCACTTGTCCGTCAAGACTCACATTGTTTCCGAAGCATACATTTACATTATTTCCTGCATTTACAAGTGGTATTGATTCAAAAGTTAAGGTAAATGAATCAATTACTGCAACACAGGAACCATTGTTTGTGCTTGTAAGCCAAAATGTAATGCTTGCCATATTGGTATCCAGTTCAGACAAATAATATTCGGCATTCAGAACACTATCTGTGGGTAAAAAGTTACCATTTCCATTGGTCGTCCACTTTCCTGTCGATGATCCGGCACTAATAATCCCATTTAATGCAAAACTTTCAGCATTTTTACATAAAAGAATATCCTGACCTGCTTCTACAACAGGGTTAGGAGTAAAAATTACAACGAGTGTATCTGTATATAATCCGCATGAAGTTTGTGAGTTTAAAACCAAATCAACAGAGCCGGCAGATACATCCTGTGAATTAAAAAGGTATTGTGCATTTAAATCTGAACTATCAGGAGCAAAACTTCCTGTTCCTAATGTTGACCAATAAATGGTTCCGGTATTAGCTGTACCACTCAGAAATACTTCACCTGATTCACAGATTGTAATATCTGTGCCTGCATCAACTGCAATGTTGCCAGCAGTTGAGATTGTAATAAAATCGGAATCTGCCTGACAATATGCATCTCCATTGGCAATTAAAGTCAAAATTACCGTTCCATTTATGCTATCCTGAGACGATAACTGATAAGTAGCATTTAATGAAATATTATCAGGAATAAATATCCCTGTCCCGCTTGATTGCCATATATAAGAACTAGCGTTTGTGACAGCTCCGTGAATATCTACGGACATTACACCCTGGCAGATCGTTTGGTTATTACCGGCATCAGCAACCGGAGCAGGTATTAATGTAATGTTCATTGTATCAGAAACAGAGCAGGCATTAGATGATGTAAGAACGATACTTATTGTACCAGTTTGGGTATCCGAAGAATCAGGCAGATAGATTGCTGATAAGTCAGAACTATCCGGACTGAAACTACCATTTCCTAAAGTTGTCCAATATCCTGTCGTTGTACTTCCACTAACAGAACCCAACAGCTGGATTACTGCATTTTCACAGACAGTTATGTCAAAACCCGCATCAACAGTCGGACGAGGAGTTATATGCAATGTTAACACGTTACTTACAGCAAGACAATCCCCATTATTTGCTGAAGTAAGCGTAAGATGTACTAAACCTGTTGATTCATCATTTATACCGGGAATATAAGTAGCATTCAATGTTGAATCATTCGGACTAAAAGTACCATCGCCATCGGTTTGCCATGTTCCTGTTCCGCTTCCGGTAACCGAACCATGTAAATGAGCATTCAGATTCTCGCATATAAACATTTGTCCTCCTGCATTAACAACAGGGGCAGAATTTATATTAATGGACATAGAATCTTTTGCGACAAGACAGTTTCCGATATTTGTGGCCTCTAAATACAATACAACAAAACCATTGGTGGTATCCTGAATTCCAGGTATATATGTTGCATTTAAATCATCAACTGAAGGTTCAAAAACACCATCACCATTTGTAACCCAGGTCGCCGTATTTGTCGCTCCCCACACATTTCCTGAAAGCAGAACGTTTGCATTATTGGCACATACTGAAACATCGTTACCCGCTTCAACATATGGTGCAGGTGAAATTGTAACTACCACGTCATCGCTAATTGGCATACATGCACCTGTAGCATGAAGTGTTAATATCACGCTCCCGTTTAAAGTATCGGCATCGCTAAATATATACTCTGCATTGAAATCAGAGCTATCCGGAACAAACGTCCCCGACCCGCTTGTACTCCAATAACCTGTTCCGGGGATACCCAGAATGGTACCCGAAAGAGGAACTACATTATTAGCGCACATCGTTGTATCATTGCCAGCATTAACAAATGGAACCGGAGTAATAAATATTTCCATAGTATCTGATTGAGCTTCGCAAAGGCCATTATTAGTTGAGGTTAACACTAATTGCACGCTTCCTGCCAGACTATCTTCCGAAGTTACCAGATATGATGCATTTAATGTTGTATTATCAGGATTAAAAGTACCAGTTCCCAATGTTGTCCAAATACCTGTAGTTGTTGAGCTACTCACACTACCATTTAATCCAACAACATTCTCACTTATGCAAATAATGGTATCACTCCCTGCACTGACTACTGGCACACTTTGGAATGAAATGGTCATTGAGTCTTTTACAAGACAGGAATTTGTTGAACTAAGGGTTAAAGTTACGCTTCCATTTTGAATTTCATTAGTTGATGGTGTGTAAATAGCTCCTAAAGTAACGCTATCTGGACTAAAGCTTCCCTCACCTCCTGTCCAAACACCGGTATTTGAAGCACCTGATACAACTCCTTCAAGCTGAACCGCAACATTACTGCAAACCATTTGGTCAGCTCCAGCCGAAACAAAAGGATGATTTGTAAATGTGATTAAGGCTGTATCTGAAACAGCACTACAAAGTCCATTATTGGTTGAAGTCAGAATAATAAATATATGCCCTACAATGGTGTCATTCTGTCCGGGAATATAGGTAACATTTAAGTTTGTATTATTCGGACTAAATGTTCCGTCACCGGTTGTCTGCCAAATACCAGTACCAGAACCACTTGCTAAAGTCACTTGCCCGTGCAGACTGACATTATTCCCTTTACACACAAATTTATTCGGGCCTGCGTTCACAATTGGAGATGACGTTATGGTATAGGTCAATGAATCTGAAACCGGCAAACAATCTCCATTATTAGTTGATATTAAAGTCAGATTAACGTATCCAGAATCAATATCAGCTTGTGAAGGAATATAGTCTGCACTTAAGTCGTTAGCTGAAGGAGAAAAAACACCTGTTCCAGAAGAAGTCCAGATTCCGGCACTTGCTCCTCCACTGATAAATCCACTCAAATGAATCACGGAATTATTAGCGCAAACAGTGCCTGAGTCACCTGCCTCAACATAAGGAGCTGGTGTCAATATTAACTGAACCTGATCTGTAATAACAGGACAGCCTCCGTTATTTGTTGAAGTCAAAGTAAAACTAACTAAACCTAAGGACGTATCTGATAAACTTGGAATATAGCTACAATTTAAAGTCGCACTATCAGGAATAAATGTTCCTGTACCGTTTGAAGACCAGCACCCGGTGCTTGTCCCGCCTGAAACACTTCCAAACAGAGAAACCTGAGGCAAATTTGAGCAAGTAGTAATATCAGAACCAGCATCAACAATAGCCTGTCTGCTCATAGTAACTTTTATGGTATCACTAACTGCATTACAAACTCCGTTATTTGTCGAAGTTAAAATAAGATGAGTTGAACTGGCAATACTGTCATTATAACCAATGTGATAAATGGTATTCATGGAATTTGCATCATCAAATATTCCGTCTCCAAGTGTTGTCCAGATTCCTGTTGTAGCTCCTCCTGAAATACTTCCATTTAGAGTTACAGATGAAATATTTTCGCAAATAAAAATATTTGTTCCTGCATCAACCACCGGAGCCGGCTGAATATTGATAATCAACTGATCCGAAATAGGACAAGAAAACGTTGAAACTAAAGTTAATGTTACTGTCCCATTTGAAATATCAGCCAAAGAAGGAGTATATATAACGTTTAGAGTTGAATCATTCGGACTAAAAATGCCTGTCCCATTACTAATCCAATATCCTGAAGTAGCGCTTCCGGATATAGCCCCTGAAAGAGTTGCACTAGTTCCGGCACAAATATTTATATCTGAACCTGCATCAACAACAGGTCTGTCTGTAAATACTAAATTCAATTCATCGGTCACAGCAATACAGCTTCCCACATTGGTTGATGTCAAGGTTAATATAACAGAACCGGCAATGGTATCTGTAGCACTCGGCACATAAGAAGCATTTAATGTTGATATATCCGGCATAAAGATTCCTGTTCCACTGGTTGACCATTCGCCTGTTGTGGCTCCACCTGACACAATTCCTGACAAATAAGCTGTATCATTTTTACATAAGTACAAATCATTTCCGGCATTCACAAAAGGTGAAGTGGTATAGTTAATAGCAATAGTATCGCCTACAGCAAGACAGTTACCATTATCTGTAGAAGTAAGAATCATAGAGATTGTTCCCAGAGCAGTATCGGATGGAGTTGAAGTATAGGATGCATTCAGACTTGTATTATCAGGAGAGAAAGTTCCTGTTCCATTGGTTGACCAAACACCTTGTGAGGCCCCGGCACTAATCATTCCATCTAAGCTGACTATTCCGTTATTGGAGCATATACTTACATCACTTCCCGCATAAACATAGGAGCCTTTGTTTATGTAAGGGTCAATGTATCACTTTCAGCTTAACCTGGATTAACCTTTTTACTTTATAAAGTTAGTTGTACCAAACCAATTGCTGTAATAGCGGCACTTGGAAAATAAATAATATTTTAAGGAAAATCGTTTGGCAAAAATGTACCTTTTCCCCTCGAAGTCCATAAACCTGTTCCGGTATAAATTTTTATTCTTCCAAAATCAGTGGCAAAAGCATTATTTCCACAAACT
>CAZDUU010000010.1:0-12152 GCA_964508675.1 uncultured Bacteroidales bacterium
TCTGATTTTTCAATAGCTAAGTCTGTAGTAGGCCCATTGCCTGTCGAGTTAATTAATTTTGCAGCTGAAAAAGCAAATGGAAAAATCATATTAAAGTGGGCAACAGCTTCAGAAACAAATACAAATCATTATTCAATAGAGAAATCGGCTAATAATATGGTAGATTTTTATGAAATAGGAACGAAGGAAGCGTTTGGTAATTCTAATGTTATCAGATATTACCAAATGGAGGACGATGAATATATTAACGGGACTTTTTATTATAAACTTGTTGAATATGATAACGATGGCTTTAAAAAAGAGCTTGCTTATACCTATGTCTATCACCAGAGCAATAAAGGATTGACTTTAAACTTTGTTTCGAACACTTCTGATCAGATTATTGCTGATGTATTAAACGTTCAGGGAGCAGAGTTGATGATTCAGGTTTACGATATGAATGGTAAGTTGATACAGGAAAAAGTTATAAGTGTAGATGAAAAAGCATACAGAATTAGAATTCCGTTTGAAAATAAAGGGTTATTTATTCTGAATGTAAACGATGGAGTTTTTTCCGCTCATCAAAAAATTGTTCTTTATTAAAATCTCAATTCTTTAAGAAATTTTGATTTTTTACTTCCCCTAATATTTTCTATCTTCGCTGTCTAAAGAAGAGAATTTATGCAGGTAAAAATTGTAAATAAATCTAAACATCCAAACCCTGAATATAGTACTCCATACTCTGCAGGAATGGATTTAAGAGCTAATATAGACCAGCCAATTACATTAAAACCTTTAGAACGTAAACTTATTCCGACTGGATTGTTCATTGAGCTTCCGGTGGGATACGAAGCACAAATACGCCCAAGAAGCGGACTCGCTTTGAAAAAGGGAATGAGTGTTTTAAACACACCTGGTACTATTGACGCTGACTACAGGGGTGAGATAGGTGTAATTCTAGTGAATTTATCAAACGAAGAATTTATTGTTAATGACGGCGAAAGAATATGTCAAATGGTTATAGCCAAGCATGAAACAATTTCATGGCAGAATGTAGAAGCATTACAGGATACAACCAGAGGAGAAGGCGGGTTTGGTCATACTGGTAAACACTAAAATATTTTAAGATGAGAATAATAATACCGATGGCTGGGATGGGAAAGCGTATGCGTCCGCACACACTTACTATTCCTAAACCATTAATTCCTATAGCTGGTAAATCAATTGTACAACGACTCGTTGAAGATTTAAGAAAAACAATTGACAAGCCCATTGAAGAGCTTGCTTTTATTATCGGCGATTTTGGTAAAGAAGTTGAAGATTCTTTGTATTCTATTGCAAACGAACTTGGCTCAAAGGGAACTATTTATTATCAAAGTGAACCATTGGGAACCGCTCATGCAGTTCTGTGTGCAAAACCATCACTAAAGGGCGAGGTTGTTGTTGCATTTGCAGATACACTGTTTAGAACCTCTACCATTCAGGGAAATCATGCAGATGCTATTATCTGGGTAAAAGAAGTAGAAAACCCTTCTCAATTTGGGGTAGTAAAAACGAATGGTGAAGGTGTCATAACTGATTTTATCGAAAAACCGCAAACTCCAGTAAGTAATCTGGCAATTATAGGTATTTATTATTTCAAAGATGGCGAACAATTGGATAATGAATTACAGTATCTTTTAGATAACGATGTCAGGGTTAAAGGAGAATACCAGCTCACAGATGCTTTACAGAATATGAAAAACAAAGGGATGGTGTTAAAAGCATCTCCCATAGATGAGTGGTTTGATTGTGGAAATAAAGATGCAACTCTTGATACAACTAAAAGAATACTAGAGCTAAGTCCGCCGGAAGAGCTAATTATGCCAACATCAAAAATAATTAATTCAGTAATTATTCCTCCATGTTTTATAGGAATTGATGCTGTTGTTGAGAACTCTGTTATTGGTCCACACGTTTCAATAGGGAAACATACACATATAAAAAATTGTGTTATTCAGGAATCATTGGTCCAAAGATTTTCGCATGTTGAAAACCTTATGGCGACGCGTTCCATTATTGGAAATAATAGTGATATTATTGGAAAGTTTAAAGAATTAAACGTTGGAGATTATAATACATTAACTTTGTAGTTGTGCACAAGCTGGTATTTATTATATTGATTTTTTTAATATTGGGATTTGATACCAAAATCTACTCACAAAAAAAGTCGAATGAATATAATCCGGAATATTTACACACTTTGATTGAAGCCAATCGTCAGAAAGTGTTAGGAAATTTTGAAGCAGTCAGATCTTTGTATGAAAAATGCATAGAATTAAATCCGCAAAGTGCAACAGCGTATTACGAGCTGGCTTCATATTATATACAGCAAAACAATTACGAAAAAGCAATTACCCTTGGGAAAAAAGCAATTGCCTTATCTCCAGAAAATGTTTGGTATCAGGCATTGATGGGGGTTTTATATAAACAAACCAGACAATTTACCAAAGCAGTCAAAGTTTATAAAAAGCTAATAAAGCAAAATAGCGAAAGGGTTGATTTTGTATATGAATTGGCGTACCTGTATATGTATGTCGGAAAGTTGAATAATGCAATAAAAACCTTTGATGATATAGAAAAACGGTATGGAGTAGAAGAGAGTATCTGTCTTGAGAGAGAAAAAATATATACTTACAAAAAGCAATACACAAAGGCAAATCAGGAAATTCAGAAACTTATTGATACAGATCCAAACGAAATCCGCTACTGGGGAATGCTTGCAGAATCGTATATTTCCCAGAATAAACTGGATGAAGCTGAAAAAATTTATGACAAAATGCTCCGGATGGATAGTCTAAATGGGTTGGTCAATTTGTCATTAGCAGATTTTTACAGGATAAAGCAAAATCTTGATAAATCATTATATCACTTGCGATTGGCTTATAAGAGCACTGATATTGATGTGGATACAAAAATTAAAATGTTGATTACTTTATCGGGCTACGCAGAAAATAATAAAGTGATTAGTGACGAAGTAGATTATTTGCTTTTAATTTTAACCAAGATGTATCCTGAAAATGCCAAAGTACTAACTTTAGAAGCCGATTTCCTGTTAAGAAATAATAAGCAAACGGATGCTTATAAAAAATTGTTTAAAATCAGCCAGATAGAACCCGGAAAATATATTATCTGGGATAAGATGCTGATGATTGAATATACAACAGGAATGTTTGATTCATTGTATATTCATAGCAATAAAGCCATTGAATATTTTCCAACGCAGTCGAACCTGTATTATTTTAAAGCACTTGCTGCACAACAGCTTTCAAAACTTAATGAAGCAGATGAAGCATTGACCTATGTTCAGACTTTACCTATCCAGAATAAAGACCTCGAAACCGAAATACATGCATTACATGGAGAAATTCTTCATTCAATGGGCAAAAATCAGGAATCAGATCTTGAAATGGAAAAAGCTCTTAAATTAGACAAATCAAATAAATATGTTCTGAATAATTACAGTTATTACTTGTCATTAAGATCAGATAGCTTGGATAAGGCTGAGCGAATGAGCTTAATTTGCGTTGAACTCGAACCCGAAAATCCGACTTTCTTAGATACCTATGCCTGGGTCTTATACAAGCAAAATAAAATTGACAAAGCATTGATGTATATTAAAAAAGCTTATCTGCTTCAAAAAGAGAATAATAGTACTATTACAGAACATTATGGTGATATTTTATATAAAAGCGGCGATGTTGAAAAAGCAAACGAAATGTGGAATGAAGCCTTAAAAGGTGGAAGAGGAAGCGCATTACTTGAACAAAAAATAATTCAGAAAAAATTGATAGAATAGATGTATCTGAAAAAGTATATATATATAGTAATCATTCTTCTTATAGTTATTGCTTGTAAGACCACTAGCAAATTACCTGATAATACAGTTAAAACAAATCAAACTGTTAACGTTAAGCCTCGTAGTTATGGGATTGGTAAATTAATTGATTCTATTACATCAAAATATTTACCCTACGATACCATCTCTGTTAAATTTAAAATACATGTTGATCTGGCTGACGAAAGCCATAACCTTGATGGTGTTTTTAGAATAAAAAAAGACAGCCTTATTTGGATCAGCTTAAGCGCTCCATTAGGAATTGAAGCCGTTAGGTTTCTTTTAACTAAGGATAGTATATATTTCATGAACAAACTTAAAAAAGAATATTTTGTAAGATCTTATTCCTTTTTTGACAATAGTTATCATGTAGAGCTTAGTTTCAATGATCTTCAGGCTCTGCTTTCAAACCAGATATTCCTGTTTTCTGAAACAGACGAAGAAAGCAACCTAATGATGAATCAAAACAGCAATGAAAAGGAATATGTAAGGAAAACATTTTTTCGTGATAAAGATTCCGTAAATTATATACTTAAAACACACAGAAAACAAAAAATCAGACGTTATTTAAAAAGGAATCCCGGCCAGGAACTTATGGTTGAAAATATTAAAATAATGCCTAATACTTTTAAAATCCAAGCAGTTGAAGTTTTTGATTATGTTGAAGGCCGAAACTTGAAAATACAATATGATCAGTTTGAAAGTATAAATAATAAATTATTCCCCAAGTCATTGAATTTCTTGTTTTCTGATTCTGTAAAAAATTATCAGATGCAACTTGATTATTCAAAAGTTACTATTGGAAACGATGTCTCTTTTTCTTTTAATATTCCTGATTCCTATAAGCGAATACCATGATGAAAGACAGAAATATATTAGCATTTTTTCTTTTTATTGTACTGATAAGCACATTCTCTATTGTTCAGGCACAGAATAGAAAACAGCTAGAAGCTCAGCGAAAGAAAACCTTAAAAGAAATTGAATACACAAATTCTCTGATCAAAAAAACACGTCTGGAAAAGAAAAATTCCATGAATCAATTACTTGTTTTAAATAAGAAAATAAAGGCAAGAGAAGAATTAATCGTAAACATGCAGGGAGAAATTGTTTACCTGGATTCAAGAATAGGCGTTTTAAATATTAAACTTGATTCTCTTGAATCTGATTTGGTAAAACTAAAAAAAGCCTATGCCAAGATGATTGTTTTTGCATATAAAACCAGGTCTGCCTACGATAAATTGATTTTTGTGCTTTCGGCTGATAACTTTAATAAATCATACCGCCGTTTACGTTATTTACAATATTATGGCGAATACAGGCAAAAACAAATACAACAGATTATTACAACTAAAACGGAGATGAAAAATATTCTACTGCAATTGAAAGACAAAAAAGTGCAGAAAGAGCAGTTGAAATCAGACACAGAGAATGAAAAGCAGGCGCTTTCAAAAGACAAGGACGAACAAACAGTTGTGCTTTCGAGCTTGAAAAAACAGGAAAGTGATTTATTGAAAAAATTGAATGCTCAAAAACAGGCTGATAAAAAACTCCAGGAAAGTATAAGGTCTTTGATTGCCGAAGAAATGCGCAAAGCTAGAGAAGAAGCTGCTCGCAAGGCAAAGGAATTAGCAGAAAAGAAAGCAAAAGAAAATGCAAACAAAGCGAATAAAACCAATGCTACTGATAACAAAACTGAAGCAAAAACAAATAATAAGACTTATGAAATTTTGATGACACCGGAGGAACAACTGGTTAATGATAAATTTGAAGCTAATAGAGGGAGACTACCATGGCCCACAGAACGCGGGGTCATTTTATCAAGCTACGGAGAGCATGAGCATCCTGTTTTAAAAGGTGTTAAAGTCAGAAATGACGGTGTATACATAAGCACATTGCCTGGAGCAAGAGTTCGTTCTGTTTTCGATGGTGAAGTGTCAAAAGTTCTCGCAATTCCTGGTAAAAATAAAATTGTTATCATTAAGCACGGAAACTTTTTTACGGTCTATGCTAATTTGAATGATGTGAGTGTTAGTCCGGGTCAGAAAGTAAAAACAAAACAAAACATCGGAACCGCAAGTACCGATCCCGATGAAGATAAAACATATGTCGAATTACAAATTTGGAACGGGAATGTAAAATTAAATCCCGAGCTATGGATCAGCAGATCGAACTGATTTATATAATCAGCATTGCGTCTCCGTATGTTCCAAAACGATATTTTTCTTTAATAGCAATTTTATAGGCTTCCATGAGCTTGTCGTATTCGCAGAAAGCTGCTGCTGTCATCATAGATTGTGACATAGGCAAATGGAAGTTTGTAATCATGGCATTGGGAACGCTGAATTGATAAGGAGGAAAAATAAATTTGTTTGTCCAGCCTTCATAAGGCTTTAATAAGCCATTGGTAGAAACAGAGGTTTCAAGTGTACGAATAACAGTTGTTCCTACAGCACAAACTTTTTTCTTTCTTTCTTTTGCTTTATTGACAATTTCACAAACTTCGCCTGTGATTTTAATCTGTTCAGAATCAACTTTGTGTTTAGTTAAATCTTCAACATCAATTTGTCTGAAATTCCCAAGTCCTACATGAAGAGTGATATAAGCTAAAGTAACACCCTTAATTTCCAGCTTTTTTAATAAATGTTTGCTGAAATGTAGTCCGGCAGTAGGAGCAGCAACTGCACCTTCTTCTTTAGCAAAAATGGTTTGGTAACGTTCATTGTCAATTTCCTCAACATCACGTTTGATAAAACGTGGAAGTGGTGTCTCGCCCAGCGAGTACAGGGTTTTTTTGAAAGAATCGTATTCGCCGTCGAATAAAAAGCGGAGTGTTCTTCCTCTGGAGGTCGTATTATCAATTACTTCGGCAACCAATTCATCGTTTTCGCCAAAGTACAGTTTATTTCCAATACGTATTTTACGGGCAGGTTCCACCATAACGTCCCAAAGTCTTTGTTCACGGTTTAATTCACGAAGAAGGAAAACTTCAATTCTGGCACCTGTTTTTTCTTTATTTCCATAAAGTCGCGCAGGAAAAACCTTTGTGTTATTGAATACCATTACATCCTGCTCGTCAAAAAATTCTAAAATATCACTGAAGAGGCGATGTGTAATTTCACCGGTGGCTCTGTTTACAACTAATAATCTTGATTCATCTCTGTTTTCTGAAGGGTACAAAGCAATTAATTCTTCCGGTAATTTAAACTTAAATTGTGATAGTTTCATATATCTAAATTTTAACAAAAACCTTTTACGACAAAAATGTAAATTCGTTACAAATTTTCTGCCATTTTTTGATTTTTTAATTTTTCTTCAAACATTGTTATTTCAATAGCATCCTCAACACTATAATTTCCTATGGTTGTTCTTCGAAGTGAGCTTAGGTAAGCTCCACCCGAAAGTTTCTCGCCAATGTCCCTGACTAATGCCCTGATGTAAGTCCCTTTACTGCACCTGATTTTTACCTCAATCTCAGGTAAATTACAGTTAATCAGTTCTAATTGATATATAGTAATTTCATGCGATTTTAGTTCAGGTGTAATTCCCTGTCGTGCTATCTTATAAGCCCTCTCTCCATTGAGCCATTTAGCAGAAAAAGAAGGAGGTATCTGTTCCTGCTTTCCGATAAACTCTGCTAGAACTTTTTCAACTTGTTCTTTATTAATGGATGAATAATCGAAGTTTTTATCAATAGGTTTTTCCAGATCAAACGAAGCCGTACTTCCAGAAATATTGATAGTTGCAATATATTCTTTATCCAAACCGCTAAAATTGTCAATGGTTTTTGTGTCTTTGCCGATACAGACAATTAGCAATCCTGTTGCTAAGGGGTCAAGTGTACCTGCATGGCCAACCTTAAATCTTTCATAATAATATTGTTTGCACAAACTTCTTATCTTACCAACCACATCAAACGATGTCCAGCGATAAGGTTTGTCAAATAAAAAGGTTCCGCTTTTTTCTTTTAGTTCATTCATTAAATTATTGACAAGCTATAACCAAGCAATGTGAGTATGATAATAACAAGCCCAACCAATATGCGATACCAGCCGAAAAGCTTGAATCCGTATTTAGTAAGGAAATAAATAAAGAATTTAATAGCAGCCATGGCAACGATAAATGAAATCAGATTGCCGACTAATAAATATTTAAGGTTTTCACCATTGATGACCGTGTATGTTTTTAGCAGTTTATAAGCAGATGCAGCAAACATTGTGGGAACAGCAAGGAAAAACGAAAATTCGGCTGCGGACTTTCTGTTGAGTTTTTGTGTTAATCCTCCGATTATAGTAGCCGCAGAACGGGAAACGCCTGGTATCATTGCGATACATTGAAATAAACCAATTACAAAGGCATTTTTATAAGTAGGTTCAGCCTCGTTGGTGCTCTTTTTAAACCAATTATCAACAAATAAAAAGATAATTCCTCCTAGAAATAAGGTAATTGCTACTACAACTACGTTTTCAAGTAAAGCATCGATGTAATCTCCTAATAAAAATCCGATAATAGCTGCAGGAATGAATGCTACCAGTAGTTTGTAGTAGAATTTTAGTGACTTGAAAAAACGTTGAAAGTATAGAACTACAACGGAAAGAATAGCCCCAAACTGAATATTTACAATAAAAGTTTTAAGGAACTCTGTTGACTCAGCACCAAGAAGATGCTGTGCAATAATCATATGTCCTGTTGAAGATACAGGTAAAAATTCGGTCAGCCCTTCAACAATGGCTAACACGAAAACATCTAACCAGTTCATTTATTTTGCTTTTGGTCTGTATAGAATTCCTACAATTTCAAATGCGAATCCTAAAAGAATCAGTATAGTGGATAAGGTCAATCTTCTGAAATCAAATAAAGTATCACCTGCAAAAACATTGGGATCTTTGGTTCCGCCACCTGATAATGCTACAAATCCGAAAATAATCAGTAAAATACCCGCTACTATTATTAGAGTATTTATTTTACCAAATGCGGAAAAAGGAGCTTTTTCGTTGTCCATATATTTTAATTTTAATAATACAGCTCAGATGATCTTAAACGTAAATAACGGTTTACTGCGAAAAACGAAGAAATTAGGCTGATAAAAATTCCAGAAAGCAGAATTACTCCGTAAGTAATACCTAAAACCTTTATATCGTATAAGTCAATAATATCGCTTAATTGCTGTTGTAAAAAATAAACGACTCCTGTAATAAGTCCCATTGCCAGGAACGAAGCAATAAGTCCCTGATAAACAGCTTTTGCTACATAGGGAGCGCGAATAAAGCTCTTTGTAGCGCCGACTAGTTGCATGGTTTTAATCAGGAAGCGTTTTGAATAGATAAGCAATCGTATAGTATTGTTAATTAGTGCAACTGCAACAACTAGTAAGAAAATGCTGATTATAAAAACAAAAAAACTGATTGTGTTGAGGTTTTTATAGATAATATAAACCAAATCTTTTTGATAGTACATTTCTTCTACTATTGGGAAAGTGCTAATTTCTTTTTCGATTTTTTTGATGCTGTCTGGAACCGCATAATCGGCTTTGTATTTAACTTCTATGGAAGGAGGAAGAGGATTTTCGCTGAGCATGTCGAGAAATGACTCACCTAAATCTTTTTTCATTTGCTCGGCAGCCATGTCTTTTGTGATGTAATAAGTTGATTTTACATAGGGTTTAGCATCGAGCATTTTCTGAAGTTTAAGAATATCAACTTCCTTGGCATCTTCTTTAATGAAAACACTAAAGCTGATATTTTCCTTTACATAATTACTGATCTGACTGCTGCTTAAATAGAGTAATGCAATAATTCCCAGTAGAAATAAAAGCAAAGTAATACTGAAAGTTGTTGTAATATAAGAATTTACAATCCTTAACCAATTAGTATTTTTTTGTTTTTTAGCCATAATAATTCAGACTGCAAACTTAGTCTATTTTTTTAGAAATCAAAAATATGAAAAAGAATTGTATGTTAATAAATTCAAAAGCTGTTATTTTTTTGTCCTGATAAGTTCGAGAACACCATTGATAAAGGTCAGCGGATGGGTCGGACAACCCGGAACATATAAATCAGGTTTTAGTTCATGTAAAATATCTCTCCTTAGGGCCGGGCTATTTTGAAAAATTCCGCCTGAGAGTGCACAAGCACCGACCAGAATAACGATTTTTGGTTCTGGAATAGCTTCGTATGTTAGTTTTACCGCGTCAAGGCTATTTTCAGTAACAGGACCGGTAATTACCAAACCATCTGCATGGCGTGGAGAAGCAACGAATTCAATTCCGTAACGCCCCATATCAAAGTTAACATTTCCGGCAGCATTCAGTTCGAGTTCGCAACCATTGCAGCTTCCGGCAGAAACTAACCTTAGTTTTAATGAGCGACCTATTTTTGAATAAATTTCCTTTCTAACAAGGTCGGCATTCATGAATATCTGATTGTCCTCACCCTCTTTGACCTGAAGATTTTCAATTGAGTTGGAAGATATTTTGTGTTGATTAGTAAACTCAATTTTTTGAGCAGGACAATTCTGTGAACATTCCAGGCAGAAGATACATTTATCGAGCGATAAAGTAACAGGGGAAAGGGTTATGGCTTTGGTCGGGCAGTTTTCCTGACATAGATTACAGCTTTCGGGACAGGAAACGTTTTTGATATATGGCAAACCGGTAAAATTATCAGGTAACTGAACCTTTGTAGGATCGGGAATAAATCTTTTACCGTGATGTATAAAGGCTTTTAATGCGTCGAACATAAGTAGAAATTTTATAAGTCAAAACCACAATAGGACAAATCGAAACTCTTATTGCAAATAGGGAAATCGCTGATATCATTGTCTCTAACAGCAAGAGCCAGGGCAAACCAATTATGCAGAGAAGAATCTTTAATTTTATAATGAGCTATTTCCCCTTTCGAGTCGGTGATAGCGATATGACATATTTCTCCGCGCCACCCTTCTGTTAAAGAAATACAAAGTGAATCCGTTTTTAATTCTGAGCTGAAATTAGAAGTGGGCAATGATTCCTGATGGATTTCCAGCAATTTTTTAATAAACTCAAGCGACTCAACTATTTCCAGATAACGAAGTTTAGCCCGTGCCATTACATCACCGGAATGAAGAATTACAGGATTAACAGGATGTTTTTCATAAGCTCCGTAAGGATGTGATTTTCTTGTGTCCCTTGAAACGCCGCAGGTACGGGCGGCCATTCCTACGAACATCATATCTTCGGCCTGCTGCTTGGTTACGATTCCCACGTTTTCGAATCGGGCAAGCACGCTGGGCATGTTGAACATGAGTCCAGCCATTTCGTGAAAACGCGATTCATATTCGGTCAGATTTGTTTTTATTTTAGCTTTTATTTCAGTGGTGAGCGGGTATTTATTCTGCATCGGGTTTATGAGCTTCCGGGCAAAACGGTTACCACACCATGCCAGAAATGTGTTTATGATGATGGTTCGCAGGTCCTGAAAGACCACTGTTCCAAATTGGTATGCAACATCAGTACACAGTGCACTTAAATCGCCCGTATGAATGGCTATTCGTTCCATTTCCAAAGCAATTGCACGTTCTATATCTGTGTTTTCTGATGTCTTATAATCATTAAGTGATTCTATAATTTGGCTGAATGCAAGTGTATTGCCGACAACCGTATCTCCGGCAATGCTTTCGGCCATTTTTGTCTGATAAATCAGATTTTGATTTTGTGTCATCAACTTTTCTACGCCACGATGTTGGTATCCCAATTGAATTTCGAGATGAAAAACTTTCTCCCCGTTGCAAAGAAAACGGAAATGTCCGGGCTCAATAATCCCGGCATGAATAGGTCCAACTCCTACTTCGTGAAGTTCGTGACTTTCTATTTCATAAAATGGATAAGTACCGATATGGTTTTCCTGTTTTTTGCGATTAAATGGAAACCGCAAAGGCTTATCAAAATCAGAATTTAAAAATTGAATATCGAAGACCTCTGAAATCTCGCGCTCATACACATGCATGCCTGGAAATTTTCCGGTTAGAGATTCAAGTTGGGCGTCTTTATCAATAGTGCACGAAAAAATACGAATGGTATGTTGACCGTCTTCAGCAATAAAAGCATATAATTTGACCTTTCCATCAAAAGGCATTGCGAAATAGTTGACACAGTGACAACTCGTATTTTCAAGCAAAAGAAACTCATGATAGAAATCCTTATAATTCAAATCGGGGATTTTACTTAAGGCAATGGTTTCGTTATTCTTATATTTAAGCTTTCCATAATAGTTGTATTAAGGTGTTACAGCCTGATGAATGAATGAGATGAGCAATGATGGAG
>CAZDUU010000011.1:0-12097 GCA_964508675.1 uncultured Bacteroidales bacterium
GGAGTTAAAAAAAATTATTGTTCTTTTTGCGGAAGCTTCATTTATGGACATTTTGTGTAAAAATAAACTAACTTTGCAACGTTAAATTTTCGATGATGAAGAAATTATTATTATCCGTTTTTCTCTTCTCATTTTTATGGGCCTCTGCCGACGAAGGAATGTGGGTTTTAACGCTCATCAACAAAAAATATGAAGATATTAAAAAGCAGGGACTACGTTTAACTGCCAAAGATATATACGATATTAACCAGGCTTCGCTGAAAGATGCCATTGTCGGTCTGAGCAATGCCGAAAGTCCGCTCGGATTTTTCTGCTCGGGCAGTATTGTTTCGTCCAAAGGGCTTATATTTACCAATCATCACTGCGGATATGAATCTATCCAGCAACACAGCACAGTTGAACATAATTACCTGGCCGACGGTTTCTGGGCAAAAGATTACAAGGATGAACTTCCGAACGATAATCTCTGTGCTTCCATTTTAGTCAGGATTGAAGACGTTACAAGCGATATTATCAGCGATTTAAGCAACAATATGACCTTAGCCGACCGCAATGCCAAAATTGAAGAAAATATGAAAAAATACGAAAGCCGGTTTGCCGATGATCCTGAAAATAATTACCAGGTTATTGATATGTTTGAGGGAAACCAATACCTGCTTTTCGTTTACAAAACTTTCTATGATGTACGTCTGGTTGGTGCTCCTCCGTCAAGTGTTGGAAAATTCGGCGGCGATACCGACAACTGGATGTGGACCCGTCATACCGGCGACTTTTCCATTTTCAGGGTTTATGCAGACAGCAAAGGAAAGCCTGCAAAATATTCGGCTCAGAATGTTCCCTACGAACCTGTTCGTCATTTGAATGTAAGCATCAAAGGCCTTAAAAAAGGCGATTATGCCATGATCATGGGATTTCCTGGAACTACCAAACGCTATATGACATCGTATGCCGTTCAGAACGAAATTGATGTGGTTGCCCCGTCCGTGATAAAAATCCGCAACAGAAAACTTGCCGATATTGACAACGGAATGAAAAAATCGCCCAAAACCAAAATTCAGTATGCTTCGAAATACAGCGAATGCTCCAACTATTACAAGTATTATATTGGCGAACGAGAGCAATTGATTAACAATAACGTAATAGATAAAAAGAAAAATATTGAAGAAAAGTTCAATCAGTGGTTGGCCAAAAACCCAGGCAAAAAAGACGAATACAAAGATGTTATGTCCATCATCCGGAATTATTACAGCGAATACAAAGAAAGCCTTATTGCTTACCAATACCTCAATGAAGCCATTTTTGAAGGAAGCGAACTGGTTTATTTCCCATTCAATGCTTTCGGCTTATTCCAGGAATTAGAACAAAAATCGCCCAAAGACAGCTTACAGGTCACTCTCAATGAATTGAAAAAACAAGCTGATAAATTTTTCAAAGATTTTGATGCCGATATTGACAAACAGCTTTTTGTTGACTTGTTCAGCATGTATTCCAAAGACGTTTCACCCAGTTATCATTTGGCCACCATGCATATGATTGACCAAAAATACAAAGGCGATTACAAGAAATACGCAGATAAAATTTATGCAAAATCAATCTTTGCAAGCCAGGAACGATTCAATAAATTTCTCGAAAAACCCGACTTGAAAACGTTGGAAAAAGATCCTTTCTTCATTATTGCCCAAGATGCTTTGTTTACCTACTGGATGATGGGAATTAAAGACGATAGCCTGCATATGGCCGAAAGACTCTGGATAAAAGCCCAGATGGAAATGTATCCCGACAGTATTTTCTATCCCGATGCCAATTCAACTATTCGCTTAACCTATGGAAACGTTTGCGATTACGAGCCCAAAGATGCCGTGAGATATGATTATTATACCACCATTGAAGGTATTATGGAAAAAGAAGACAACAGCAACGAAGAATTTATTGTTCCGGCACGTCTGAAAGAGCTTTACAAAAAGAAAGACTATGGCATGTATGCCAATGAACAGGGAACTCTGCCGGTTTGCTTCCTCACCAACAATGACATTACAGGCGGCAACAGCGGAAGTTGCGTTATGGATGCCGATGGCAACCTGATAGGACTGGCCTTCGACGGCAACTGGGAAGCCATGAGCGGCGACATTAACTACGAACCCAAGCTGCAGCGTACCATTTGCGTTGACAGTCGCTATGTTCTCTTTATCATTGATAAATACGCCGGTGCTACCCGACTTATTGACGAAATAAAACCCCTGAAATAATGCTCGAATACTTTAGCCATTTCAGCGTAAAGGAAATTTTTTCGGTATTCATGGTATTATTCGCCGTGATTGATATAACCGGCTCTATACCTATTATTATCAACCTGAAAGAGAAATATGGAAAGGTAGAGGCCGGAAAAGCCTCTCTTGCGGCTTATATTATTATGCTGGCTTTTTTCTTTTTCTGAGAATCGCTACTGAATATTTTCGGTTTAGACATTAACTCATTTGCCATTGCGGGTGCTTTTGTGGTTTTTGTGCTTGCGCTGGAAATGGTTCTGGGCGTTGATATTTTTAAAGGCTCCACTCCCGACGGGGCCAGCATCGTTCCCCTGGCTTTTCCGCTGATAGCCGGAGCAGGAGCTATTACCACCTTACTCTCGCTGAAAGCCGAATTTCACAACTTAAATATTTTTATTGGGCTAACATTGAACATGTTGCTGGTTTACGTCGTTATAAAATCGACCCGTTTTTTCGAAAAATTCTTAGGCAAAAGTGGTATTATGATATTGCGTAAGGTTTTTGGCATAATCCTGCTGGCCATTGCCGTTAAGCTTTTCCTAACCAATACCGGCATTCACCTGACAAGGGCATAGAATTAACTCGAATATTTTATCCCCTCTAAAAAGAGGGGCAAGGGGGGGGTAATATTTTACAAATATTTGTTTGATTTCTGAAACCTTTGTTTTAATTTTGTAAAAAAGAAACTTTACAAAAGGTACTGTTATACAGCCAAATTAGATGTATAATATCGCTTTGGTTGGGTTATAAATAGTGTGTGCAATGTAAAGAAACCTCTGAGCAAGCCTGAAAATGATTCATAGATTGATAAATACATTAAAAGAAAATAAAGATAACTGGAAACAGTTTCAAGAATGTATTATTGAAAAAGAAGTTGCTTCTAAAACAATCTTGTTGAGAGAAGGAGAAATTTCAAATACTATTTATTTCATAAAAAAAGGTTGCCTGAGGGAGTGGTTCAACAAAGACGGAAAAGACGTAACATTTCAGTTCTTTTTTGAAGATCAACCCGTAGCTTCCATAGACAGTTTTATCAATCAAGTACCGAGTCTTTTTACAATTGAAAGTATCGAACCATCGATTATTTTTTCCATAGGGAAATCGGATTTTGAAAAACTCCTAAATAGCAACCCTGAATTTAAAAATGGATTTCAGGACTTTATTTTTCAACGTTTTAAAATTTACGGACAATTATTTCTTTCAAGGATAAAAGACACCCCGCAAGAACGGTACGAGGATCTAGTTAAAAATCATCCCGAAATAATCAAACGTGTCCCACAACATTATATAGCTACTTTTCTGGGAATAACACCGATTTCGCTTAGTCGAATACGAAATCGAAAATAAGGTTCATTTCTTAACAATTGTTATCGTTGCAAGATTAATTTTTTAAGAATTTTGCTCAAAAAATATTTAATATGAGACAAGAATTCTTCAAACGAGAGCATACAAGCACGGCGTTTGTTTTGCTTGATACCAAAAAATGCGAAGCCTGTTGGGAATGCTTGGACACATGTACTAATAAAGTGATTGGTCGGATAAATCTACTGAGGCACAAACATATATTAGATTCGTCAACGGAAGTGCATGTATAGGTTGCATGAAATGTGTAAAAATTTGCATTACAGGCGCAATAAGTAAACGAATTAACCAATAGGAGTTTATAATGATGGAAAATAATATTATTAGGTTCATGGTAAATCTTGGACTATTTATTTTTGGTATTGCTTCTGCATTTTCAGGAATTCTGATTCAAGTAAAGTTTCATATGGGCAATCATGGTAATATTGCGATAAATGATTTTGTGTTCGGAATGAATTACCACGGCTTTACTGTTATTCATAAAATTTCGATTGTTGCACTCTCTTTATTAATGATTTGTCATGTTTACTTGCATTGGAAATGGTACAAAGTAGTAATTACAAAAAGACTCTTTGCAAAAAACCAACAAGTTTTGATTTTTTCTTTATTATTTATTTTGGTCGCAATGACAGGATTAACACCTTGGTTGATTGATTTATTAAAAGGCGATGAAATACAAAGAAAAGTAATCATTGAAATTCACGATAAAATTGCTATAATTTTTTCGATTTATCTAGTTTTGCATATTATCAAAAGATTGAAATGGTATTATACAACCTTTGAGAAAATAAAAAATTAATACAATACACAACATATGGTATAGTGCATGCAAGTTTAAGCAGTATGCGAGCGTTTATGGTTCGTAAAAAGGTCGGTGTAAACTAATAGGAAATCGCTCGTAATCCCGCACGGCACGATACCATCAACAATTAATCGCATTATTTTAACCATAATTTCAGTAAATTTAAATCACTTTTTAAGATGTATTTTAAGTACAAATAAAATTGATGAATAAAAGAACTAAAATCGCCATTGGAGCTTTCTTGTCAGTATTTGTAATATTAGTTTCAAGAGAAATTTTTTCAATTGCAAATACAAGTTATCGAATTGTAATTAACGATTTTCAGGAATACAAATGGCTTTTCAGCGACTCAGTCAAAAATCATTTAGGACCGATATGCTCGGGTAAAGAGCGCGAAAGTGACAACATTTATTTCTATAATTACAAAAGAACATACTCCATTTTGGTTTGGGAATTTAAAGATCTTCGTTTCCTGAGCCCCGAAAGCGTTAAAATCAATAAGAATATAGACCTGGATGAAGTCGATTTTAAATCCAAAATTATTTTAGATTCTAAAGGCGAATCACCCATTAGTATAAGAACAGGTAATTTTATTGAAAATTCGTTTGTTGTAAATTTAGACGAATATTCAACCATTGATAGCACTATAGCAGCAGAGAATTATAAAGGATTTTACGGTTCTATTCACAGAATGACTTTTAGTGACAAACAGGGCAAAACCTATGTAATCATGGATAATTTTGTAAAAAAACAAAAATGTTTATTTTTGGTCTATAAAAAGAAATCGCGTTTTGTAGTAATTATTATCAGCCCTTTTGACTTTAGAAAGAAATTTGATACTTGTGCTATCCGGCTTTTTAAGCTGGATTAAATAAAACTTACGCCTTTTTTAAAAAAAATGTTTTACTTTTGAATATTGATTTCAAATCACTATTTAACAATATGATAAAAAAGTAATAACTAATTTAAATTCTAAAAAAATGAAAACATTATCAGGTTTATTAATTGCCTTTTTCATTATGGCAAGTCTGAGTTTAAGTGCTCAATCATCAAAAAAAAATGAACAGAAAAAAGACTCAACAAAATTAGAACAAAGCCAAAAAGCAAAGCCGGACAAAACCCAAAAAGAAGTAAAAAACACGCCAGCTGAAGATAAATCAGGAGGTCATGCTTATAGCGGAAAAGGTGATGGAAAAGGGAATAATAAAAACACGGTAAATCCATCTGACAAGCCAAAAAAAGAGAAAAAAAATAAAAAAGCAAAGAAGGATAAAGCTAAAAAAGAATAAGCATTGCACAAGATAAGCTATACAAAAAAATTTTAGCTTATCATCAACTACTTTGAAAGCAAAAAAATCAGATAATTAATGGTTCCGCCCAATAAGGCACTTTCGAAATTACAAAATGGCATATAAGCATTCTGGAAGTACTGGTGTCGTTTAAAGTCGTATAGTATTGCATTGGAATATAAGGTGTCTGAAAAAACAGAAAAACTACCCCTGTTAGCACGCAGACTGAACGAGGTATAAACATTTGCATTAGCAAAATTCTGAGTACAATAACCTTCATTCATCCGGTTTTTAAAAACCAGCAGACTGTCGCCCGGGAGTAGGTGAAAATTTTGCGAAAAGCCGGAAAGGCTAAGGGCAAAAAAGAAAAATATCAGAAATGATTTTTTCATGACTCTTTTTACGTAAACTTTCGTATTAACGTTTCAAAAGGTTACCAAATTTTATAAAATAAGATTGATTACTTCGCGATTAAACCCCGAAGGAGTAAACATTCAAGATTAGATTACCCCTTCTGTATTAGCAGAAGAATCGTAATGACTTATTCTTAATCTGCATTCTGAAATTCAGCAGCATCATTATACACTTCTTTGGTCTTTCCGAAGAATGAAACAACTTTGCCTACAACCAAACCACCAATTACTGAAATAGCAACGGTAACCAGAATACCTTTTAACTGGGCACTAACTTCGAGACCCGGAACGACAAAAATAGCAGCTAAACCGCCAAAAACGCCCGGAATACCATGTAAATTGGAAACACCGCAAGTATCAATAATTTTATGAAAATGTTGCTGTTTTTCCTGCAGAATTCCAAAACCAATGGTCGAAATAGCACCGGCTATCAAACCGATTATCATGGCCTGCGGATGTGAAGCGTAATCGCAGGTTGAACCAATGGCAACGCCACCGGCAAGAGCAGCATTAGCAATATCGGCAATATTTACTTTTCCCCTGATCAAAGTGGAAGCAATGTAAGTTGCGAGGGTAGAGCCACATAATGAAAGGAACACGTTTACAACAGTATAAGGAATAGATTCAACAGGAACCAATGCAGCACAGAAACTTGGCCAGAATACCCATAAAATCATACTTCCCAAAACAGAATACCTGTCGGAGGTAGAATCGGACTCAATAGGAACTTCCATATCGTGTTTTGATGTAAGCGAAAAAGCAGCGGCTACTCCAAAGAGCGCTCCGAATGCGTGAATGACGATAGAGCCGCCAGTATCAGCCACCTTGCCAACGAAATGAAAATAATCGTCCACAACGACCAGTTCATTCAGCATATAAAAAGGAATGAACAATAAACCAAGAATGATGTATTGAAATATTTTAATTCGTCCCAAAACAGCTCCTGCAGCAATAAGTAAACTGGCGGCCCCAAACTCGGCAAGAATAAGTTGTTCTATCTCTCCTTTTTCTTCAAAAATACCTAAACCCTTAATAGAAGTGTACAAAGGCAAAGCTACGCTCACTAACAGAAAAGTGGCTGTAAGGGCAGAACGTCCGTATTTTTTTACAAAAACCATTAAAAAACCAAATCCAATCAATAACATCGCCATAATATGAATGGCCCTGTCGTACTGCTGAACCTGCAATATTGAGTGAATTTCGGATGTATTGGCATCCTGTGCACAAACACTAAATGCTGTACCAAAAAATAACATTGATAATACGGCAAACTTAGAAAAATAACGTTTCATAGATTTTTGATTTAATTTCACATTTCTAAGGTTTTTACCTATTTTTATTAAGTATATATCTTATTTTATAGGTAATTTCCTTAGATTGCGTCAAAGGTAAGTTATTTTTAAATCGGGTATTTCGTAAGAATTTTAATTGCTTTTGCCCACCAAAATATAGAATCACAAAAAGCACGGCCATAGCCAACTATATAAAAATCAGCAAACTTTAGTGCAAAAAAAATGGTTGAAAAACAGAAAATTAACGTTTATTTCTGGACTGTAAAATAGATTTTTCTACCCCCGAATCTTATCCAAAAGTTCGTTCAGATCCTGAACCTCTTCTAGACTTAAATTGCCAAGCAGGGTATCGGCTTTCATTTCGCAATCGTACATTTGATCAAGTAAATTCAGTCCGTTATCTGTGATTGAAATAAGTTTCTGCCTACGGTCAGATGGATTTTCCTGCCGTTCTAAAAGCCCCTTGGAATAAAGTCTGTCCACGAGGCGACTGACATCCGAATCTTTATCGAGCATACGTTCCTTAATAAAGCCGATTGTAAGCGGAGCTTCGTCACGAAAACCCCGCAGTATTCTCATTACATTGTACTGGGCTTCGGAAATATCATGTTTTTTAAGCTCTTTTAAAAAATTGTATGACAACTGGCTTACTGTATATCTGAGATTGATAATCCCTTTGTGATAATCATTCCGAAAGCGACCTTTTATTTCGTTTTCTAACTTCATTTTTTAAAAACGATAAAAATGAGGATTACGGATAAAAGCGCCCAGCCAGACAATTAAAAGCACCAACGAAGGGAACATGATGCTGATACCGGATGTCATATGAATGATAATGGCACCACCCATGTAAGAGCTTAACAATAATGTTCCAAACTTATTGGTTCGCGGAAATAAATAAAGAAGTGCCGAACCTATCTCGCCCATTGCGATAGTGATTCTCCAGCCGCCTAAGTTCATCTGATCCATTTGCTCCGGATGAAGAAAGAGTTTTCCGCTGGCACTGAAAAGATAAAGCGCAGCTAATGCTCCGGCAATGATCCAGCCAAGAATGCTCCTTGCTTTTGAAATCTTAATGGTTTCCATAATATTTAGATTTAATTATTTACTTCCTCCCGATAACTCTTACAACAGAAGCCTTTCCTTTGTGTCCATCGCCTTCACTCAGCATAATTTCTTCTTCCCAAATCTGCAAATCACTCAATCCTACAAAATCCTTTTGAAGTTCTTCGACCGAATAAAGCATTTGTTCATCTTTTGGTCCACCTGAGGAATATTGGAGTTGTTGTTTGGTAAAAGCTTCGAGTATAATAAGTCCGTTCTTTTTCAATCCTTTGATTAATTTCTGATGAAATTCAAAATGGCTCTTCTGATGGGCATAGAACAACCCCACCACATCGAAAAAGTCTTCTTTTAATAGATAATCTTCAAAACTGTTTATCGAATAATCAATCTTCACATTATTTTCAGCAGCTAAAGAGAGTGCTTTATCTTTTGCCACCTTGCTGGAATCAAATGCATGTACATCCCAACCCTGTTTTGCCGCATAAACAGCATTGCGACCTTCGCCTTCAGCAGGCAACAATACTTTACCTTTTGGAAGCTCGTCTATATTGCTCTTAAAAAAAACATTCGGCGTTTTTCCGTATATAAAATTCTTCCCGGAATACCTTATGTCCCAGGTATTTTCCATTACTTGTTTAATTTACGTTCAATATCATCAAGTCTGTCGTTTGCAGAGTGAACCATCATGGTAATTCGGACAAAGGGTCCGGCAATTAAGAACAAAGCTACTGATATCAATAAACCAAAAAGGTTGAAATTCATCGAATTCATAACGATTCCGGTCAAGCCTATTAATGCAGCTAAAATCCCACCGGGAACTCCCAAAGGACATCTTAATTTTTTCTGATTTTCCATAAATAAATGTTTTTTTAATATTGATTTAATAATTGAATTAATTCTTCTTTTGTTGGCACCGCTTTGAGTACAACTTTATTATTAATGACAACTGTAGGAACCGTATGGATTCCAAGTTTCATTGTTTTGACCATTCCAAAGGGTGAGCTTGCCAGCACTTTTTTTACCTGAAATTTGTCATTATAGCCGGGCAATACTTCGTTTAGCAAAGTAATTAACGTCTTACAATTAGGACACATTAATGTATAGTAAAGATCTAAAGTCAACTGTTTTTTCATCAAAAAATTTTTCACAAATATATGTTTTAACTTTATATGTTGCAACACATATTAGTTAATTTTCTTTAAATAAGAATTTAGCATTAAAAAAATAAATTTTTCGGTATTTCAATACCAGATATTGTTTATTTCAAATTTATTTCTCATTTTTGCATCATAATGTGATATCTATCATATTAGTTAAAAGTCTATTTATGTAAATAAATACATATTTTTGTAAAGAAAATAACGACGTTATGTCTAAAACAATCCATCTCAAAAAAGGTCTGGATATCAGATTAAAAGGTAAAGCAGAAAAAAAACTGTTGAATGCCACAAAATCTGATATTTATGCAGTTTGTCCGGACGACTTTCAGGGAATTATCCCCAAGCCTCTTTTAAAAGAAGGTGATGAAGTAAAAGCCGGGACACCTATATTCTATTTTAAAGATCATCCCGAGATTCTGGTATGTTCGCCTGTAAGCGGTAAGCTAAGCCAGATTAAGCGTGGTGAAAAACGTAAAATCCTGGCTTTTGAAATTGAGCCATCGCAGGATCAAACATTTGAAAATCATCCGTTTGATATTTCAAAGTTATCTAGCCATGAGCTTCGCGAAGCCATGTTTAAGACCGGCCTTTGGACTTTTGTCCGTCAACGTCCCTACAATATTTTGGCACATCCCCAATCAAATCCCAAAGCTGTTTTTATCAGCGGATTTGACACATCACCTCTTGCACCCGATATGGAATTCATTTTAGAAGGAGAAAAAGAAAACCTGCAAGCCGGAATAAACCTGCTAAAAAAATTAGCAGACGTTCCTGTTTCTGTCGGTTTGAAAAAGGGAACTCCTTCTATTTTTGAAAGTCTGCAGGGAATTGAAATCAATTATTTCAACGGTCCTCATCCGGCAGGAAACGTTGGCGTTCAAATTCATCATATTAATCCGATAAACAAAGGCGAAATCGTTTGGGTTATTCAACCTGAAGACTTAGCTGTAATAGGTCGTTTTGCGCTTAGCGGAAAATATGATGTAAGCCGTAAAATAGCTGTTGCGGGAAGTCAGATTTCTGAACCAGCTTATGTAAAGACTATCCAGGGCGCAAAAATTTCATCCCTATGTTCCATTAGTAGTATTAGCGAAAATAGTCGCTATATTTCAGGAAATGTATTAACCGGAAGAAATACAGGTAAAGACGGGTATCTGGGTTTTTACGACCGCATGTTAAGTGTTATCCCCGAAGGCAACAAGTTTGAATTTTTGGGTTGGGCTATGCCTGGATTAAAAAAATTCAGCATGTCGCATACATTCTTTTCATGGCTAAGTCCCAAAAAGGAATATGTTATAGACACCAATTACCATGGTGGCGAGCGGGCTTATGTAATGACCGGTCAATATGAAAAAGTAGTGCCGATGGATATTCTGCCGCAACAATTAGTTAAAGCAGCTATTATAAAAGACATAGACCTGCTTGAAAAATTAGGTATTTACGAAGTTGCCGAAGAAGATCTGGCACTATGCGAATTTGTCTGCACTTCAAAAATCGAAGTTCAGTCAATTATTCGTGAAGCTTTAGATTTAATTCACAATGAAATGAGTTAATATTTTGATTATGAAAGGACTCAGAAGTTTTTTAGACAAAATAAAGCCTTCTTTTCAAAAAGGAGGTAAGTTTCAATTTTTGCATTCTACGTTTGATGCATTTGAAACATTTTTATTCGTTCCTGACAAAGTAACACATCGTGGAACTCATATCCGCGACAGTATTGACTTAAAACGAACCATGAGTATTGTAATTCTTGCTCTTATTCCTGCTTTACTGTTCGGAATGTATAACGTCGGTTATCAATACTACAAAGCAACGGGACAGGATGCTGCCTTTTTCGAGATGTTCTGGTTTGGCTTTTTAAAGGTAATACCTATTGTCATTGTAAGCTACGTTTCAGGATTGGCAGTTGAATTTATGTTTGCCCAGATTCGTCACCATGATGTAAATGAAGGATTTTTGGTTTCGGGAATGCTTATTCCCCTAGTAATGCCTGTAAATATTCCCTTGTGGATGGTAGCTGTTGCAACTATTTTTGCTGTAATATTTGGTAAAGAGGTCTTTGGCGGAACAGGAATGAACGTATTTAATCCCGCACTTTTAACCAGGGCATTCATTTTCTTTGCATATCCCAAACACATTTCGGGCGATTTGCCATGGACCTTCGGTTTACCACAACATATTCACACTGTTGACGGATTCTCGGGCGCAACTCCATTGACAAACGTGGCATCCTATGCTATTGATAAAATTCCAGACAACTGGACACTTTTTGTCGGACTTATTCCCGGCTCTATAGGCGAAACATCAAAGGCTGCAATATTAATAGGGGCCATTATTCTTTTATTAACCGGGGTTGCTAATTGGAGAGTGATGTTTTCAGTTGTATTTGGTGGCATATTCATGAGTGGTATATTTTCGGTATCCGTAGGAAGTATGGGAAACGACTT
>CAZDUU010000012.1:0-11909 GCA_964508675.1 uncultured Bacteroidales bacterium
CTGCTCGAAATAAGTGAAATATTTTTATTGATATTCAGTCCGTTAACAACGATCTGACTGGCATTTTGCCATGACAGTTCATTTCCGAAGTAGGTTGGAAAATAGTTGGGATAAAAGATAACATTCAGATTAAAATAAGGAATCGCGTAAATACAGTATGCCCCTGGAGTAAGATTGCTGAAATGATACAAACCGTTATCAATAGGGCAGTATTCCACGGCTCTGTATTCGTTATTGTAATATCTGATCAGAATGGCAACCCCATCCGGTAATAAGGCACTCCCTGCATAAACATAACCGGAGATACCGTAATTCTGGAGTGTGTCCAGTACCGGACTGCGAACAATAATAGTATCGCAATAAGTTGACTGGCAATTATTTCCAAAAACAACGGTTAAACAGGTGGTGTAAACACCCGGATCCAGATAAACATGTTCGGGACTGGGTTCATCAGATTCATAACCATCACCAAAATTCCAGAAATATGACAGAACATCGCCATTTCCGGCTATTACTTTATGTGAAAACTGTGAAAGCTGATTTTCCTGAATACTGTAAGAAAAAACAACATTGCAGTTTGATTTGTCGTCTTGGGCTGCAAGACGAAGATTTATTGCAAATAAAATCAATATGAAAACAATTGCTTTCATCGTATTTGATATTTTATTCCGAACAGGAAGTTTATACTATTATAATTTAGTTTAGCCGGTAAGGAATTTTTTATTAAAGAGCCCAGATTTTTTTTGTAAAGAGGCATAATCGAAACGGATAATTTGTCTGTAATAAAATAATTTGCTTCAGCACCGGCTAAAACATTGAAGTAGAAATTATTGATTTTTTCACTGTTAAAGGCCTCTGTTCCGTAATCATACTTTGTCGATGGAATATAACCTTTTACAGCATAAATATAAGTTAATGAAGCGCCTGCTTTAAGCGTAATGTCAAAGGAGCCAAAACTATATGAATATCCTGCCATTACCGGTAAATCGAATGCTTTTATACTGAACTTTTGGTTAGAAGGCTTGTCTGTTCTTTTGCTTTGGATAGTGGTAGTATTGAGAGTATCATAATCTGCAACAAGTGTAGAGTCAACATAGTTCATCCATACAGTATCGCCTGTAAGTAAAAGGGTGTCCAGATTTAAAACCTGAGTGTAGCTGTAATTATAAAAACTATTATCAATAATTTGCTGCTGGAACAATGTATCATTGAATATTTTAGCATCATTATAACGGTACTGATGTTGTTGTGAAATATAGCTTAAACCGATTTGCCATTCAACGTTAAATTTATGCCATTCATAAAAAAATGAAAGACTATAATTATCGAATAACTTAGCATCTAAAGGTGAGTAATTTGTATTTAGTGAGTTTTCTTCAATTCCGGAGTAAATTAAGTTAGGATTAAAAGTGGAGGGTCCGAAATAAAAGGATAAAGAGCGGTGAGTATCAAACAACTTATTATTTACATTTAATGTATCAAACTTTTCATTGATGCCTGAGTTGTTTATTGTTGGGTAAAGGCTTGATAAGTATGTTAACGTATCAGCTTCTACTGGCTTCTTTTCATTAAAATTATTAATATCAGCTAAAGGTTGGGGGTTCTTAAGATTGTTGTTCTGGGTAAGGTTGTTGAAAGTGACCGCCTGTTTTGGGGCTATATTATTTGTGTTTTCTTCTTTGTGTATACCGGGTTTGTCCAAATACGAAGAAATGGCTCTGGGATCATTATAAGAAACAGAGTTATTTGACGGATTTAATTCATTAATAACATTATTATTTCTATCGATAAGCGATCCGAAAATTACTGTAGAAAAAACGGCTAAGGTCAGATAGTAAATATTGAAAGTGTAGGGCGAGAACCTGATAAAGCTTTTCCACCAGAGAGCGACCCATATTTTTCTCCAGACTCTGCTGCTTGGATTTACAAAAAAATTACGGAACAAGGATTTTGTTTGCCTTACAAACAATTCCTGGCTCATTTTGTTCCAGACTTCGCTATCAGGCCGGGTCTCAAAATCATCAAATTGCTCCTTCCAATATTTTTCAAACAAGTCGTCTTTCATGCGTGTGCTGTCATTTTTTTGTGTGAATGTAATTGAATTAAGCGGTATTGAACAATTTTCCTTGCTCTTGAATATTGTGATTTGGAAGTTGCAATATCAATATTAAGCATTTCTGCAATTTCTTTATGAGGATAACCTTCAATGGCAAACAAGTTGAAAACCATTTTGTAGCCTGGTGATAATGTTTGAATAACACGGAGCATTTCTTCCATAGAGAATTCAAGGTCGTCCGTGTTTACTTCCTGTTCATATTCGTAAACATCGTCAATGTTTGAATGGTTATAATGTTTCAGGTTCTTTCGATAGTTGGTAATAGCAGTATTAACAATGATTCTTCTCATCCATCCTTCAAAAGCTCCGGTAAAGTTAAACTGATTGATGCGTTCAAATATTTTTAAGAATCCTTCCTGCAGAATATCTTCAGCCTCCTGTTTGTCTTTAGCATAACGCATACAAACACCTAGAAATTTGGACGAAAATCGGTCGTATAACATTTTCTGAGCCTTACGGTTTTGTTTTTTACAGCCGTCTATGATTTCTTTTTCATTGTACATTAAGCTGCAGTATTAAGACTCAAACTAAAAACATTTAGTTGCATGCAATACAAAAATACTTCATTTTTTTTTAAAAGTCAATGATTTGGTGTATATTTACAAAAATTATTTATTCCATGCCGAAGATGATTATTAGTCGCAGGTTGAATTGGTTTGGAATTTTGGGGGCTCTTTTACTTGTAAATTCCTTATATTCTCAAAGTGCATTTGTTGAGAATAAAGGACAATGGGAAAAACAAATACAATATAGATATTCCCTGCCAGGTGGAAGCCTGTTTGCCGAAAAAGATGGAGTCACTTATAATTTTGTAAACACAGATGATATTAAAATTTCTAAAGCTCATCATAATTACAAAGGTGATAAAACCGGAAATTATATTCGTTTCCATGCTTACCGGATGACTTTTGTTAATCCCAATAACGTTTTACCGCAAGGAAGCGAACCCTATTCGGATTATGAGAATTATTATATCGGTACTGATATAAAACGATGGGCTTCCAAAGTTCAACGTTATAAAAGGATTACATGGAAAGATATATATAAAAATATTGATTATACTTTATATTTGAATGATGAAGGCTCTCTTCAATATGATTTTATTGTAAATCCAGGCGGAATAGCTGAAGATATCCGCTTAAAATACGAAGGACAGGATACTTTGTTTGTGGATCAAAGCGGAAAAGTGGTTTTAATAACCAGTGTTGCAAAAATAAATGAATTACAACCTTATGCATATCAATTAATTAATGGTGCAAAAGTAAAAATAAGGTGCAGTTTTTTGATGCGAAACAATTTACTTGCTTTTCAGTTTCCCGATGGATACAATGAAAATTATACTTTATATATTGACCCTGTATTGGTTTTTTCTTCATATTCCGGTTCTACAACAGATAATTGGGGCTTTACAGCAACTTTTGACGAACAGGGAAACGGATTCTCTGCAGGGATTGTTTTTAATACGGGATATCCTGTTTCATTAGGCGCATATCAGGTTAATTATGCCGGTGGAGAACCGTCTAATCCTTTAAATCCAAGTTATTACGGAATAGGGTGTGATATTGGGATTATCAAATATTCTCAAAATGGTCTTCAACGCTTATGGGCCACATATTTAGGCGGAGCAATCAGTGAAGAATTACCTCATAGTATGGTTTGCAACAGAAGCAACGATTTGATTATTATGGGAACAACTGGCTCGCGCGATTTTCCAACAACAGCAACTGCTTATGATCATAGTTTTAAAGGTGGCGATTCAACTCTTTATGACAATGTTATTAGGTTCTCAGATGGAACGGATATTTTTGTAAGTAAATTGAGCAGCGATGGGACACAACTTTTAGCTTCAACATTGATAGGAGGGTCGGCAAATGACGGATTAAATTATTATGGTTACAGTATGCCGGAAGGAAATGATACGTATCTTTATTATAATTATGCTGATGGTGCAAGAGGAGAAGTGATTTGCGACCCTGCCGGAAATATTTATGTCGGTACCTGTACCTTTTCTTCAGATTTTCCGACGACTCCGGGTGTCTTTGGTGAAAACTACAACGGGGGTCAGGAAGGCATCGTATTTAAGTTTGACCCAATGCTTAGTCAGTTACAATGGAGTTCCTATTTTGGTGGTTCTAATGAAGATGCTATATACTCGCTTGATATAGATGCTAATAATGATGTATATGTAGCCGGAGGTACACGTTCGTTAAATATTCCAACAACTTCCGGTGTCTGGATTCCATTAGCACCCGGAGGTGGCAAAACTGATGGTTTTGTGGCACATATTAACTCAAATGCAACCTCTGTGCTTGCTTCTACATATGTGGGTTCAGCAGAATATGACCAGGTTTATTTTGTGAGAGTAGATAAACAAAAAAATATTTATGTTACGGGTCAGACAAAGGCTACAGGTACAGCATTTATTATGAACGCTGCTTATAATACACCCGGAGCAGGTCAGTTTATTACAAAATTTAACAATAGCTTATCAAGCCCGATATGGAGTACTGCATTTGGAACAAATATAGGGCAGCCGAATATTTCATTTACAGCATTTTCGGTTGATTATTGCAATCGTGTATATATAAGCGGATGGGGACGGAACTGGACTTTTTCACCAACTTTAGGTACAAATAGTATGCAGGTAACATCTAATGCTTATCAAAATCAGACCGATGGTATGGATTTTTATTTGATGGTTCTAGCCGATGATGCCTCACAATTAGAATATGCAACTTTTTTTGGTGAACTGCATCCGAGCGGAAGCTCAGCTTATTGCGGGCATGATCATGTAGATGGCGGAACAAGCAGATTTGATAAAAGAGGAAATATTTATCAATCAGTATGCGCAAGCTGCGGTTTTGGGTGTAATGGATTCCCAACTTATCCCAACCCTGGCGTGTGGTCACCGAATAATGGCGGAATGGGTACACCTTCAACATGGGTTTGTAATAATGCTTTATTCAAATTTAGTTTTGCATTACCATTGACAATTGCAGATTTTCAGGCTCCTAATGTATGTATAAACAATTCAGTTCCTTTTACAAATACAAGTCAGTTAGCCTCCGAATACTTATGGAATTTTGGCGACGGAAGTACTTCAATAGATGCCAATCCGAGCCATACATATACACATGCAGGAACATACAACGTAATGCTCATTGCAAATAATCCGACTTCATGCAATATGGCAGATACAATGATAAGACCTGTTGTCGTTGAAGAATTGACAAGTCAAGCCGTGGATACCTCTTTATGCTATGGCAATCAAGTTTCTTTAGGTCTGACCGTAACCGGTAATACTTTACCCTTGACTTATGTATGGGATAGTCATTATCCGATTCAGGATACATTAAATAGTAATTTATCAAATCCCGGATTTTCTGTCTCGCCTTTACAATCTCAAAATTATTACATTGTGGCCAGTGATGGAATATGTACAATTTCAGATTCTGTTCATGTTGAGGTTAATCGTGTTATTATTCAGGCTTCGCAGGATACCACTATTTGTTTAAATTCGAATGCTACTTTACATGCAAATATTATTAGTACGACCGGAACGGTTAGCTATCAATGGAGCCCGATTTCTTCTATTATCAGCGGAGGGAACACTTCATCGCCAATCGTAAATCCTCAGCAAAACACGACTTATTATGTGACAGCAACCGAAAGTCATCAATGTACTTCTGTCGATTCGGTTCATGTTAGTTTAGATTCTTTTACTGCCCAGTTTGCTTCCATTCAGCCTGTTTTATGTCATGATGAATGCAATGGAAGTATTCAGGTTTCGGTTTCCAATCTGGTATTGCCAGTTACATACCATTGGAGTAATAACCAAAACTCATCGCAGATTAGTAACCTATGTGCCGGGAATTATGCTGTGACTATTACTGACGGTTTAGGATGCACAAATACTTTACAAACAAGCTTCTCTAACCCGGCTTTACTGGAAGGCAGCATCCAGATTTTAGCCCTGGCAACCTGCGATCAGTACCATCCGAATACAGGTTCTGTAGGAACACAAGTCTGGGGAGGGAATCCGGCTTATCATTATCATTGGAATACCGGAGATACCATTCCGATATTGCAGAATTTATTTGCAGGAACCTATACCGTGACAATAACCGATAGCCATGGTTGTGATACCATTCTAAGTGCTGTAATTAATGACCCGTCGCCATTACAAATCGCTGCCGGACAACAACCCACTTTATGCTATGGCTCTTGTGACGGAAGTGCACAGGCTTATATTACAAATGAGGGAACGCCGCCATACAGTTATGTGTGGAATAATAGCAGCCATTCCATTACATTAGATAGCTTGTGTTCAGGAGTTTATTCGGTTACAGTTACCGATGCAGAATATTGTGTCCGTGTTCAGTCTGTTTTTGTTCAACAGCCGGATAGTATCAGGCCTGTTACTGAAATTCCATCGATAAAATGTTTTGGTGATACAACCTTTATTGCAGTTACTAATGTGCTTGGAGGTACCGGTCCTTATACTTTTTTGTGGAATTCAGGGTCAACAGATCAAAGCATTCATGGACTTTATCAAGGTAGCTATTCGGTGATTATTACTGATGCACATCAATGCAAGGATACCACTGTTTTTAATATTTTGCAACCGGATTTGTTATTGGCCGATACGACCATTAGCCCTACATTGTGTGCCGTTGCCTGTAATGGTTATATAGCGATGCATCCTAATGGAGGAACTCCACCCTATTCGTACAACTGGTCAAACGATATGCATAGTTCTACAGTGAATGGTTTATGCGAAGGGAATTATGAGGTTACCATGACGGATGCAAATGGTTGTTCTATTACAGGCCAGTATTCAATAGGAAATAGTGATTATCATCCGCTGTTAAATGCAATAGCTCAACCTTATGTTATTTATCATGGACAAAGTTCACATTTGATAGCCCAGACAAACAGTAACTACCATTTTTTGTGGAATCCTGATAATACTTTAAATAGCGGACATATTCAAAATCCAATAGCTACACCTGATTCAACAACTCAATATATTGTGCAAATAACAGACGGATATGGCTGTGCCAATATGGATACCGTGTTGGTAACGGTAATGGATGTGATTTGCTCCGAACCCTATATTTATGTTCCCAATGCATTTACTCCCAATGATGACGGGAATAATGATATTCTTTATGTCCATGCCGATATGTCAACCAATCTATATTTTGCCATTTACGACCGCTGGGGTGAATGTATGTTTGAAACAACGGATGCATCAAAAGGATGGGATGGAAAATATAAAGGAAAACCATTAGATCCTGCAGTATTTGTTTATTATCTGAAAGTGACCTGTCTCAATCGTATGCAATTTGAAAAGAAAGGAAATATAACCCTGTTGCGTTGATGAAATACCTGTTGTTTATAATATTTCAATTTTACATTGTTGCTCTTTGGGGGCAGGATATCCATTTTTCGCAGTCGCATTTATCACCTATAAATTTAAATCCGGCCGAAACAGGTAATTATAATACCGATTACAGGCTTCATTTGAACCAGCGGACTCAATGGCGTTCCATTACAGCTCCTTATGTAACCTTTTCGGCAAGTTTTGAGAAGAATTTTAATCAATTATCAATTCCGGGAAAATTGGCTTCGGGTCTCATTTTTAATACAGATAAAGCTGGTGACGGACATTTCGGAACCAATCAGATTGGGCTGTCTGCTTCGTATCTTATTCCACTCAAGGATTCTTTATGGAATGTGCGTTTTGGATTAGTTGGTATGTGGAATCAGAATTCGGTCGATTATTCAAAGTTTTATTTTGATAATCAATATAATGGCTATATGTATGACCCATCCATTTTTCCGATGGAAAATTTTCCCAGAAGCCAGATGCATTATTTTGATTTTCATGCAGGAGCTTGGGCACAACGATGGATAAAACCTAATCTTCCTTTAAATTTTGGCCTGTCTGTTTATCATATCAATAAACCCAAAAAGACTTTTTATGAAGAAGTGGAGGTGAAGCTCGACCGTAAAATGACTTTGTATGTGAATTCGTCCATTCAGGTTTCAAAGCAAACATATGTATTGCCTTCAATTTATTGGTATAATCAGCGAATGCTGAACGAAATCTTTTTTGGTGGACTTTTGTATAAAAAAACACAGGATTTGGCTTTCAGAGGCTTCTATTTAGGAGGCTGGCTCCGTATGGGAGATGCAGCTATATTATCTGCCGCCGCCGATTATCAGAGTTTTCATATAGGAATAAGCTACGATTTTAATGTGTCTTCGTTAGTAGCTGCGAGCAATGGACGTGGAGGATTTGAGATAGCCATTCGTTATCTTTTTTCTAACCCGACAAAAATTCCATTACCTGAAAAACATATTTGTCCAACGTTTTTGTAGAGTTTATGAGAGGTTTGATTGTCTTGGTTTTAATGGTAATGTCGTTTAGTCTGTTTTCGCAGTCTGCAAAGCAGTTGATCCATGCCGGTAAAAAAGCCTATAATAAAGGAAATTTTGAATCGGCTGAATATTATTTGGGCAAAGCATTGGAGCAGGAGCAGAATGCTTCACTGGCATGGCTTATGGCCGAAGCCTCAAGGCAAAATCACGATTACGAAATAGCCGAAAAATGGTATTCTTTTATTGTTCAGAACGATAATGGAGCTTATCCGTTTGCACCATTTTGGTTGGGAATGGTCCAGAAAAATCAGGGGAAGTACCAGCGTGCGCAGATAAGTTTCAGGAAATATTTGCAAAAGCATGCGGCTGCGAAAGATTATTTCACAGCTAAATCGCGACATGAGATTTTATCGTGCGAAAATGCATTATTTATGACTTTTGATAAAAGCCAGCAAAAAATTTTAACTTTTGATAGTACTGTTAATAGCCCTTACAGTGAATTTCAAGCTGAGAAAACTTCCGATTCCATTTTATGGCTTACAGCATATAAACCATTGAAAAACGAGGACAGCCTGTTGTTTACCTCAAAACTTCTGACTTTCAAAATGGATTCGACGCATGTTATACCTTTGGAGTTGGACACTGTCATCAATAATGCACAGAACTTTGTGTCGAGTTTTTCTTTTATGAATCATAACAGGACTATTATTTTAAGCCTTTGCCGTAAAACCGGGGTTTCAAAATTCCATTGTCAGTTATACCGCAGTCAAGGTGGTTTTAATCATTGGTCAATACCTGAATTGCTTCCGGCACCTTTAAACGAAGAGGCTTCTTCCGGTACACATCCTTTTGTAATAGAAAGCGATACTGCCCGATATTTGCTTTTCTCTTCTGACCGCAAAGGCGGCTTTGGAGGTTACGATTTGTGGGCAATTGCTGTGGATAGCCTTTGTAATCCTATTGATACAGCCTTCAATCTGGGCAAAAATGTAAACAGTATTGACAATGAAGTGAGCCCTTTTTACGATTTACGCAATAAAACTTTATTTTTTAGCAGTGAATGGTTTACCAATATGGGCGGTATGGATATTTTTTCTTCCTATGGCTGGATAAAAAATTTATATCCCGCGCAAAATATGGGTTATCCGTTAAATACCAATCACAACGAAGTATTTTATCAGGTTTCGCAGGATAAATCAACAGCCTTTTTTACGTCAAACAGAGTTTTAAATTCTCTTACCGGAAACGAAAAGTGTTGTAATGATGTTTTTTATATTCCGCTTGAGATGCCTAAGGCTGACAGTTCTGAATTAGTTCAGATTCAATTGCAAAAAAAGAAAAAAGCAGAAGAACTGATTCCGGTTACATTATATTTTCATAATGACGAACCTAATCCACGGACTTATGATACAACAACACAGTATTCTTATAGTGAGCTTTACGATAAGTATGTTGCCATGCGTTATGATTATATAAAGATGTATGGCGGAACATTAAAAGAAAATGAAAAAGAGCAGGCAGAGTCAACGATTGATAACTTTTTTGTGGATGAGGTTGAAAAGAATTACCTCAAACTTTTAAATTTTCTTCAATTACTGAAACAGTTACTCGCTGATGGACAGGAAATTGAAATCACGATAAAAGGTTATGCAAGTCCGTTAAATAATCATGCATACAACCTTAATCTTTCTAAAAGACGTGTTCAGAGCCTGGTCAACCTGTTATATAAATTTGAAGACGGAGTTTTTGTGCCGTATATCAAGGGAAATGCCTCTGGCGGAGGGAAACTCATCATAACACGCGAAGCGTTTGGCGAAAATATGGTAGCCCAGGGAGTAAGTGATGATTTGCGAGATCAGCGAAATTCCGTTTACAGTCCGGCGGCAGCTCATGAACGAAAAATAGCAATTATTGCCATCAAGATTCAGAAATAAATACAGAAAAGGGTTATGGCTAAAAAGATGAATCAAAAAAATACCATTAAAAAAACAATAAAATCACAAATTATCAGGAATGAGAATACAAATAAACACAAGTACTTTACACTAATCATTCTTTTCTTCCTTCCGGTATTGCTTTATTTACAAACGCTCAAATTTGGCTATACACATTTCGATGATGATTTAATGATTCAGAGCAATATTTCATTTCTTCAGGATTTTCAAAATGTTTCCAATGCCTTTACTACTGATCAGTTTATAGTAAAAACAAGCTCTTTTTACCGTCCGCTGGGAACGGTGTCATACATGCTCGATATATTTATTTCGGGTGGTGATCATGCATGGATGTATCACCTTTCAAACATTCTGATATTAGGTCTGATCGCAATTTCTCTTTATTTTTTGCTGCTGCGTTTTAATCTTAGGTCTAAGCTGGCTTTGTTTGGAACTTTGATATACAGTTTAAATCCGCTTTTTGTTTCCACGGTTGCACATATCCCGAACAGGGCGGAATTATTATTGCTTTTATTCACCTTATGGTCGTTTATCTTTTTGATAGATTTTTTGCAAAAGCAAAGTTGGAAGTTCTTTTTTTTGTATTGGATTTCATTTGCTATGGCTCTGTTCAGCAAGGAAACCGCTGCCTTTCTGCCTTTTTTGTTCATGCTTTACTACTTTACCTTTATTTCTAAAGAAAAATACAATAAAAAACACTTGCTGATTTTGGTTCCAACCGTTATTTCCGGAATTTTATGGTTTTGGATGCGAACTATTGCTATAAAAGGTACGCCAACGCTAAACGAAGCTTTTGGCCTTCAGGCTCTTCTGATAAACTTGAGAACAATACCCGAATCATTGTTTTCGTTTCTTTTGCCTTTCGGCTTAGCTCCTATACCGGCATTTACGGCTTTTAAAACACTTGCCGGACTTGTTATTTTGTCTTTTATGATATATATTATTGTTGTAAATAAGCGTATTACGAAAAGAAAGTCGTTGTTTTTTGTACTCTGGTTTTTGATTCTGATGGTTCCGTCTATGTTGTACAAGCATCCAAATTTTGATTACCTGAACCACCGTTTCTTTCTTCCAATGGTAGGGATTCTTTTATGGTTACTTTTTTTATTTCCGGAAAAATGGATTATGGAAAAGGGACAAATCAGGCATTCCTGGATATTTATAGCAGTTCTTGTTGTCTTTTCGTCAATTATGCTTACAAAATCACGTGCTTATGCTGATCCGATGTCCTTTTACAGTTCAGCCATAGCTCAGAATCCTGTATGCGAAATAGCCTACAACAATCGTGGCGTTTTATATGAAAAACAGGGACAGATAGACAGGGCTATACAGGATTATTCAAGAGCCATTGAATTAAAAACAGACGATAGCAAAGCCTTTTATAACCGTGGGGTACTGCTTGAGCAAAAAGGATTGCTTAATCAGGCGTTGAACGATTACTCCAGAGCAAT